>NZ_JBFAOF010001466.1:0-1286 GCF_040675125.1 Spirillospora sp. NPDC049652
GGCCGGGTCCTTGGCGAGCGCGCGGGCGATCGCCACGCGCTGCTGCTGGCCGCCCGACAGCTTCTCCGGGTAGGAGTCCACCTTGTCGGCCAGGCCGACCCGCTCCAGGTTCGCGCGGGCGACCCGCTCGGCCTCGGCCTTGTCCCGCTTCAGCACCTTGCGCTGCGCGACCGTCACGTTCCCGAGGACGTTCAGGTGCGGGAACAGGTTGAACGACTGGAACACCATGCCGATGCGCCGGCGCGCGGCGTCGATGTCGACGTCCGGGTCGGTGAGCTCGACGCCGTCCACCGAGACCGTCCCGCCGGACGGCTCCTCCAGCAGGTTCACGCAGCGCAGCAGGGTGGACTTGCCCGAGCCGGACGGCCCGATCACGCACACCACCTCGCCGGACTCGATGCTCAGGTCGATGCCGCGCAGCACCTCCAGCGACCCGAACGTCTTGCGCAGGCCCCTGATCTCGATCGCGCTCATCGCCGCCCCCGCTTCTG
Organism: Spirillospora sp. NPDC049652; assembly: GCF_040675125.1. NCBI lineage: Bacteria > Bacillati > Actinomycetota > Actinomycetes > Streptosporangiales > Thermomonosporaceae > Spirillospora > Spirillospora sp. NPDC049652. The sequence continues at coordinate 492 of NZ_JBFAOF010001466.1, forward strand.
CCGTGCCTCCAGCCGCCGGGCCAGGTAGCCGAGCGGGATCGTGATCAGCAGGTAGCACAGGCCCGCGACCAGGATCGGCGTGGTGTTGCCCTGCTGGCTGGCCAGGTCCCGGCCGAACTTGGTGAGCTCGCGCTGGGTGAGGGACACGCCGATGAACAGCGCCAGCGACGAGTCCTTGAACAGCAGCACCAGCTCGTTCGTCAGCGGCGGGATGACCACGCGGAACGCCTGCGGGACGACGATCGTGCGCATCGCGCGGAACTGCGACATGCCGAGCGAGCGCGCCGCCTCGGTCTGGCCGCGCGGCACCGCCTCGATGCCCGCCCGGATCGTCTCGGCCATGTACGCCGCCGACACCAGGCCGAGGGCGAACGCCGCCTGCCCGTACACGCCGCCGGGCAGCTCGGTGCCGGGGAAGGCGAGCGGGATGCCGGTGCCGACGAAGATGAAGATCAGCAGCGCCGGCAGGCCGCGGAAGATCTCGATGTAGGCCATCGCGAACCACCGGTACGGCAGCGCCGACGACAGCCGCATCAGCGCGATGACCAGGCCGCCGACCAGGCCGAGCACGAACCCGGTCACCGTGTAGATGACGGTGTTGCGCAGCCCGACCGTGATGATGTCGGGGAACAGGCCCTTGGCGACGGACCAGTTCGCGAAGTTCTCGTGCAGGGACTTCCAGTCGGCCAGCACGACGAGCAGCACGACGGCGAGGACGAACACGCCGTACTCGCCGCCGAGCACCAGCCGCCTGCGCCGCCTGCGGGTCAGGCCGCCGCGCGGCGCGGCGGCCAC
>NZ_JBFAOF010001467.1:0-1285 GCF_040675125.1 Spirillospora sp. NPDC049652
GTCCGGGGCCCTCCCAGGCCCGGGCGAGGAACTCGTCCCGGACGCCCACCAGGAGCACCGGGACCGGGGAGGCGGGGTCCACGCTGACGATCGCCGTACACATGGCGCCTATTGGAGCAGCCGACCCCAACCGGGGTTAAAGCGGGGGCCAGGGAATGGCGGGCCAGTCCTCGGGCGGGTAGGGGTGGATGCGGTGCTTGAGCATCAGCTCGACGCGGCGGCGCGTCGCGTCGACCTCCTCGGCGGTGAGCAGCGCGCCGAGCCGCTCGCCCAGCGGGCCGGACCGCAGCGACGCCTCCACCCGGCCGAGCGCGTCCAGCGCCTCGGCGGTCAGGGGCTTGCCGCGCCACTGCCACAGCACCGTGCGCAGCTTGTAGTCGACCGAGAAGCACACGCCGTGGTCGCAGCCGTAGACGCGGCCGTCGCCCGGCGGGAGCAGGTGCCCGATCTTGCGGTCGGCGTTGTTGACGACCGCGTCGAACACCGCCATCCGGCGGACCGGCTCGGCGTCCGAGCGGGACAGCGCGACGGTGTCGGTGTCGGGGTCGGGCTCGACCCACAGCTGCACCATGCCGACGCCGTACGGGCCGTCGCGGTGGACGGTCGGCGGGACGACGTTCCAGCCCATCGCCTGGGAGACCGCGTAGGCGGCGACCTCGCGCTCGGCGAGCGTGCCGTCCGGGAAGTCCCACAGCGGGCGCTCCCCCGCGACCGGCTTGTAGACGCACGCGGCGCGCACCCCGGCCCGCTCCACCGAGCAGTACAGGGTCGCGTTGGACGCCTGGACGAGCCGTCCCTCGACGATCAGCGTGCCCTCGGTCAGCAGCCGCTCGGCCGTCTCGGTGTCGAGGGGCGACACCGCGCCACCGCCGGCGGCGGACTCACCCCGGTGGTCGTCGGCGGGCGTGCGCCCCCGTGAAGCCTGCGTCATACGTCCATTCTCCAGGGCCCGGGGGGCATGATCCAGCAGTGGGCGGACCGGATCCGCCGGACGGGCGCGCACGAACGCGTGCCCGCGCGGCCGCCCGCGGCGAGGTGCGCACGGCCGCCCGCAGGGAGGTCCGCACGGCCGCCCGCAGGGAGATAGGCAGGGCTGCCCGCGGCGAGGTCCGCAGGGCCGCCCGGATGCGGGTGAGGGTGGGGGTTCGTAGGGAGGTCCGCGTGGGCGTCCGGACGCGGGTCCGGGTGGAGGGCCGGGCGAAGGTCCGTGTGGGGGTTCGCGCGGTCGGTGCGCTGCCCGGTGCGCGTCACCCCAGGTAGCCGTTCTGCCGGGGGCACACGTGGC
>NZ_JBFAOF010001468.1:0-1283 GCF_040675125.1 Spirillospora sp. NPDC049652
CGACACGACCAGCACGCCGAGCAGCCCGGCCGTGAGCACCGAGGCGGCGGCGATCGGCGTCCGGGAGCGGCGGCGGACGGGGCGGGGCGACGCGGGCTCGAACGGGGTGGCGGGCCCGGGGAGCCGGACCCGCTCGGCCGCCTCGATCGCCGCCCACGGGTCCCGGACGCCGAGCCCGACCAGGGCGTCCCGTGCCTGGTAGCGGGCCCTGCCCTCGACCGCGAGCAGCACGCACGCGACCCGGACCGGCGTCTCCAGGCGGGCCAGCGCGCCGGTCAGCTCGGGGTCGGGCAGCCGTCCGGGCGGCGCCTTCAGCCAGGGGTTCAGGCCGAGGCGCAGCAGCGGTGACGGGCGCGTCGCGCGGCGCAGCACCCGGGCGCGGAGCCGTTCCCGTAGGGCGGACTCCTCCATCGCACGCACGACGGTTCCGCCATTTTCGGTTACGCGTCCATTGTCCCCCGAATGGTCATTCACAGGGGCGTGGGCGTCCGTTCTTCCCGCTAATGCCGGGCCTGTCCGCGCATGCAGTCCCGGCCCGGCCGAGGCGCCCGTGAGGACGCCCAGCCCGGTGCGGCCGGAGAGCACGCCGTCCACTATGCGGCGGGCGAGCGCGAGCCGCTGGACACGCTTCTCGGCACCCGGAAGGACGAGGTACGCCAACCGGACGAGCTCGCAGTAAAGCGACTCCAGCCGGACTTTAGCCATCACGTCTTCCGGCATCGCGGACACTCCTCTGCTGCTCCCAAGGATGGATAACGACCCAAAACTAGGGAGGGCGAAGGCCCGCCGACAGGAAATTGAAAGAACACTTAACGACGCCGCCGGACTTGCCGTTCATTTCCCGCGAAAAAGGACGTGCTGGGATCGGGAACGACGGTGGCCGGTAGCGGACGGCCCGGAAGCGTCAGCCGGCGGCGAGGGCGTCGCGGTAGGTGTCCACGGTGACGTTCCGGCCGGTCAGGACCACCACGAGCCGTCCGGTCACCTCGGCCTTCCCGGCGAGGACGGCCGCGACGCCCGCCGCCCCCGAGCCCTCGGCGACCAGCCCGTGCTCGGTGAACAGCCAGCGCATCGCGGCGCGGATCTCGGCGTCCGACACGTGCGTGAGGGCCGGCCCGGCGGCCGCGATCAGGCCGGGGGTGACGCAGCCGGGCTCCAGATTGCCGACCAGGCCGTCGGCGATGCTGTCCCCCACCTCCACAGGGACGATCCGCCCGGCGGCCACGGCGGCCGAGACCGCCCGCGACGCCGAGGACTCCACGCCGACCAGCCGCACGTCGTCC
>NZ_JBFAOF010001469.1:0-1283 GCF_040675125.1 Spirillospora sp. NPDC049652
CAGCTCGGCGGCGACCGCGACGGTCGGGTTGATGTGCCCGGTCAGCGGCGGCACCGCGAACAGGAACCGGCGGCGGTCGCGCTCGGCGGGCCGGGCGGGCGGCACGGCGGCGCCCAGCAGCGACGGGACGGCGACCCTGCGGCCCCGGGACGTCTTCGGGCTCATCGCGCACCTCCGGCGCTGATCGGCTCACGGGGCCCGGCGCCGGAGGCGGGGCGGGGTGGTTCTCCGGTGGCGACGGGGCTGGGCGATTCCCCAGTGACGGCGGAGGCGACCGGTTCTCCGGTGGCGATGGAGGCGGGTGGTTCTCCGGTGGCGGGTGAGGCGGGCGAGGGAGCGGCGTGGCGGGCGAGCCAGGGCAGCATGAGCGCGAGCAGGTCGGCGGCGCCGTCGCTCAGGACGGTGTGCGCGTGGCCCGGCAGCACGTGCAGTTCGCAGTCCGGGACGTGCGCCCTGAGGAGCCGTCCGGCGGCGAGGACGTCGGAGTGCTCGCCGTAGACGGCCAGCACCGGGCAGCGAAGCCGCGCCAGGTCGGCGGGCCGGACGGGCTCGATCGCGGCCACGTCCGCCAGGAGGGTGGTGCCGTTGGTCAACCGGTCGGCGACGGCGGCGTGGCGGCTGCGTTTGCGCCACCCGATCGCGGCGAACTGCTCCGGGAGCCGCTCGTACTCCAGCGACAGCGCCTCCAGCGTGAGGGTGTTGAGCAGGCCCTCGCTCCACCCGGCGTGCTCGGCGGGACCGTGCGCCTCGATCAGCACCAGCCCGGCGACCCGGTCCGGACGGGCGAGGGCCGCCTTCAGCGCGACCACGCCGCCGAAGCTGTTGGCCACCAGGTGCACCGGACGCCCGATGCCCAGGCCGTCCAGGACGCCGAACAGGTCGGCGACCGCGTCGGCCGCGCCGTAGCCGGACGGGGTCCGCTCGGACCTCCCGTGACCGCGCTGGTCGTACAGGACGGCCCGCGTCCCGGCCTCGGCGACCGGCCCGGCCAGGCGGTAGTAGAAGCTCGACAGGTTGTCCACGACGAGCCCGTGGACGAACACCGCGACCGGCTCATCCCCGGGCGGCGGCCGGTCGGGGCCGGGCACTCCGGCACGGGCGGGATCGAAAGGCTGTTCCCCGGCGGGGTCGAAAGGCGGGACGCCGGCGGGGTCGAAGGTCTGGACGTGGAATCGCACGCCGCGTGCGGTGATCTCAGGCATGTGCTTCCTCCAGGAACGCGCCGAGCAGCGGGGTGAGCCGCGCCCGCGCGGTGATGTGCAGGTCGTGGCCGCCGGTCAGCA
>NZ_JBFAOF010001470.1:0-1281 GCF_040675125.1 Spirillospora sp. NPDC049652
GTGGGCGGTCCGGTGGGCGGTCCGGGCGAGCACGTCCAGATCGTCACCGCCACCGGGGCGCAGGAGGCCGCCGCCGCCCTCGCCGTCGAGCCGTGCCACTGCGTGGTGCTGCAGCTCGACATGCCGGGCGGTGCGGCGCTGCGGTTCCTGGAGGCGATGGACGGCGACCCGGCGCTGCGCGGCTGCCCCGTTCTGGCCCACAACAACCGGGCGCTCGGCGCCGAGGAGGAACGGCTGCTGCAGGCGCACGCCGACAGCCGTCCGCTGGAGCTGCTCCGGAGCCTGGACGAGCTCCGCGAACGCATCGCGCTGCACCTGGCCGCCGAGCAGCCGGGCGACGTCATGCCGCTCGTCCGGCCCGGGCACGGCGAGGTTCCGGCGCCCGCCACCGCCGACGCCTCGCTGGCGGGACGGCTCGCCCTCATCGTGGACGACGACTCGCGGAACGTGTTCGCCCTCACCAGCATCCTCGAACTGCACGGCATCCGCGTCGTGCACGCCGAGAACGGCCGCAAGGGGATCGAGGCGCTCGCCGCGCATCCGGACACGGACCTGATCCTGATGGACGTGATGATGCCGGAGATGGACGGCTACGCGGCGACCATGGCGATCCGGGCGATGCCCGAGCACGCCGCGCTGCCCATCATCATGGTGACGGCCAAGGCGATGCCGGGCGACCGGGACAAGAGCCTGGCCGCGGGCGCCAACGACTACGTCACCAAACCGCTGGACGCCAACGAACTCATCGCCTGCATCCGCCAGTGCCTCGACCAGGCGGGCCGTCCTTCCGCGGCCGGCAGCGGAAGAGCGCACGAGTGACCGTGGAGCCGGGAGGCGGACTCGTGGAGAGCGCCGGCGGCGGCGACCTGGACGACAACGGTCTCAGCGTCGGGCGGCTGGCCGCCACGGTCGAGCGGCTCCGCCGGGAGATCCGTGAGGCCCAGCAGGCCGCCGACGGCCGAGGCGTGCTGGAACTGGCCAGAGGCGTCCTGGTGGAGCGGCTGCGCTGCGGCCCGGCGGAGGCCGCCCGGCATCTGGACACGCTGGCCGCCCAGGCGGGACGGACCCCCCTCGAACTGGCCGCCGAGATCATCAACCAGGCCGCCCGGGACCGCGTCACCGACGCCACCCAGGCGTTCCTCACCCATGCCGTCCGCGGCGGTACCGCCCCCTCCGGCGCGGCGGGCGGCGGCCTGGCCGTCGCAACGCGGCTGCGCGCCGCCGAAAGCGGTGCCATGGCGGCACCGGACACCCAGGCGGCGGCCGAAGCGCTGCTCACCC
>NZ_JBFAOF010001471.1:0-1280 GCF_040675125.1 Spirillospora sp. NPDC049652
CTCGGATCCGTTCCGTGGCGGACGGACGTCCGCGCGGCGGATGCGCGTCCCGGACGCGCCGGGCGGGATCGCCGCGCTGGCGCCGGGCCGCGGAACGGCCGGCCGGCCGGTGTCGTCCGATGGTACCAACGGCCCGCGTGTGCCCAGGAGAAAGGGGTGATCACGGCGAAAGGGCGATCACGGGGCAGGGGTGAGCGCGGGAACCGGCGTTCACGGGAGCCCGGCGGCCGGGGAGGGGGCGGGGCTCGCGGAGGCGGTCGGCGCTGGTGATCGGGGGGACGACTCGGGGACGAGTCGCGGATGAGCCGGAGGGACGACCCGGTGGTGGGCCGGGGCCGGCTCGGTGTGCGGATCGCGGGTGGTTCGCCGCGGGTGGTCCGGTGGGAAGCGGCACCCCGTGGGATGGGGTGCCCCTTCGTGGCGGCCGGACCGGGGGTCCGGCGGCCCGGGGCTCGTCGTCGAGCCCGGTGGGCGGCCCGGTCCGGCTGGACCGCCCGGCGGTGCGTAGTGGATCAGACGGTGTCGGGATACTTGGGCGGCAGCGACTCCTCGGCGGCCTGGAAGATCCGGTCGACGTCGGTGACGGTCAGCACGCGCGGCCTGCGGCGCAGGTAGCCCCGCGCCCGGTTCCCGGCGTAGACGTCCACGTCGCGGACCCGCATGACCTTCCACGGGATGGACGGCCCGTAGATCGCCACCGAGCCCTGGACCGGCACCTCGAAGCCGACCCGGTCGCTGATGATCTTGCTGGCCAGCTGCGCCTCCCAGTGCGTCTCGTCCAGCCGCTCCTTCTTGTTGAAGGGGCCGTGGAAGAGCTTGCGGTGGGAGAGCGTGCGGACCGGCAGCCGCTTGTCCCAGGCCTCGGAGTCGATCGCGTAGACGCCGCTCGGACCGATCACCAGGTGGTCGATCCGCCCGTCGCTGACACCTTCGTCGTCGCGGGGGACGGCCCGGGCGTGGAGCACCCGGTACCCGTTCTTCTCCAGGGCCTTCAGCTGCCGCTCGGTCTTGCGCTCGACGGCCGACGCCTTCTGCCACGCCTCCACGCTGGAGGCGGTGCGGTTGCGGCGGAAGACGTCCCCGACCACGACGACGGCCGCGGCGGCCACGCCGAGGAGGAGGTTGGCCGCGACCGCCACCACGACCAGGACCAGCAGCGCGACGACGCCGCGCTGGACCCAGCGCCTGATGGTGGGGTCGGCGAGCAGCTCGCCGAACGAGCGCGGGCCGGGTGGTCTCTCCGCGGGGCCCGGTCCGGGTTCGCCGGCGACCGGTTCGCC
>NZ_JBFAOF010001472.1:0-1274 GCF_040675125.1 Spirillospora sp. NPDC049652
GTCGGTCTCGGTGGGGCCGCACAGCGCCTGGACGACGTGCGCGCCGAGCGCGGTGTCGATCGGGCCGGCGATCGGGACGCCCTGGCCGTCGAGCCGCTGGAAGCCCGTGCGGTTCAGCGCGACCGTGAGCTGGCGGGTCCCGTCCTGGCTGGTCAGCGACTGGGTGGCCGCGCCCCAGACCGATCCGTCATGGCCCCAGAAGCGGCCGCAGGGCAGGGTCAGGGCGTAGACGCCGAGGCCGTAGTCGAGGACGGTCCGGCCGCCCGCGTCCCGCACCGGGACGGTCCGCCGCATCTCCGCGAGGGCGTTCCCGCTGGTCAGCCTGCCGGTGAGCAGCTCGCGGTAGAAGCGGTCCAGATCCTCGGCGGTGGAGACCAGCGACCCGGCCGTGGACGCCCAGCTCATGTCGTACTCGCTGTAGTCGCGGGCCGGGTCGAGCGCGCCGTGCAGCGACTCGTACATCTTCGAGTGCGGGCCGCGCAGGACCGGGCCGCTCCCCGGGAAGTAGGTGTGCTCCAGCCCGGCCCGGCGGATCACCGACGCCGTGATGTAGTCGGCGGCGGTCCGCCCGGTCAGCTTCTCCAGCAGCAGGCCGAGGATCACGTAGTCGGTGCCCGAGGCGGACCAGTTCTGCCCCGGCTCGCCGGTCGGCTCGGCCGCCAGCCCCCAGGCGGCCAGTTGCCGCGGGCTCAGCCTGCGGTACCGGTTGGCGTCGACGCTCGCCGCGGACGGGTCGGCCAGCGAGGGGAACGCGGCGGGCAGGTAGTCGCCGATGCCGCTGGTGTGGTCGAGCAGCATCCGGACGGTGACCTGCCGTCCGCGCGGGCCGGGGACCACGTCCGGGAGGTAGCCGCCGACCGGGTCGTCCAGGCGGACGCGCCCCTGGTCGACCTGCTGCAGGACGGCCGTCGCGACGAACGACTCGGTGATGCCGCCCACGCGCTGCGGCATGCCGGGGCGGACGGCCCGCCCGGTCGCGGTGTCGGCGACGCCGGACGCGCCCTCCCACGTCGTGCCGCCGTCCCGGACCACCGAGTACAGGCCGTACATCCCGGCCTCGTGGGTGGCGTCGAGGGTGGCCTGGAGCTTGGCGTTGTCCAGCGAGGACGTGGACGCCTGCCCCACCGTGGGGGTCTCGCGGCCGGCGTTGGCGGGCTGGAGGTCGTCCTTCGCGGGCGGCTCGTCGCCGTCCGGCGGTGGCGGGCTCAGCGGGCTGCCGGGCGCGGCGGGCATGGGAGCGGTCCAAGGCAGCGGCGGGGTGAGCGCGAGCGCGG
>NZ_JBFAOF010001473.1:0-1271 GCF_040675125.1 Spirillospora sp. NPDC049652
CAGGCTGCGGGCGGGACGCCCGGCCGGCTCCCCGATGTCGGCGGCCGGGCCGGCGACGGCGGCGAGCGGCCGCTTGGAGTAGGCCAGGAACAGCCAGTGGCCGCAGGGCTCCCAGCCCTCCGGGGCGAGCGCCTCGGCGTGCCGCGCGCGCTCCCGGCGGCCGACGACGTCCCGCCGGTACTCCCACTGGGTGGGGGACGCCAGGTCGCGGCGGCTGACGAAGCGCCCGAGGTGGTCGACCCGCTCGATCTCCCAGCCCTGCGCCCCGAACCGGTTCATCATCCGCTCGTCCACCGACGCGTCCGCCGTCCACACCCACCGTTCGGCGCCCGCGTCCGGCCCGGCCGCCGCGCCGTGCTCCGGCCGCGCCCGCGCGCCCTCGGCGAACTCGGCCGCGAACCGGACGGCCGGGCCGAACTCGTCCTCGGGGTCCGCGCCGGACTCGGCGACGTGGCCGGACAGCTCGGCGACCAGGTCGCCGACGCGGTCCTCGGCGACGCCGAGCCGCCGCAGGCCGTCCGCCAGCTCGGCGAAGTAGCGCTCGCTCACTCCCCGCCCCCCGTCAGCAGCGCCCGGACGGCCTGGTGGAAGTCCAGCCAGGACGCGCCCTGCTCGGCGAGGGCCGTCCCGCCCGCGTCCGTCAGGCGGTAGTAGCGCCGTCCGGGACCCCGTTCGGCCGCCCGGTACTCGGCCTCCACCAGACCGGCCTCCTCCAGCCGGTTCAGGACCGGGTAGAGCGTGCCGCCCTTGATCTGGCCGAGGCCCGCCCCGTCCAGGGCCTTGGCGATCTCGTAGCCGTAGCTCTCGCCGGGCCGCAGGCAGGCCAGGACGGCCAGGTCGAGCACGCCCTTCAGCCAGTTCGCGCGCCGGTCGGCGGCCATCAGCGGCCCGCCCCGCGGCCGTCGCCGCCGCGCGCCGCCGCGTCCCGGCCGACGAGGTCGGCGGGGGCGGCGGGGGTGGCAGGGCCGGCGGTTCCGACAGGGGCGGCGGTTCCGCGGGTGGCGGCGAGGAGCGTGACCGCGATGGCGAGCACGAACGCGCCCAGCCCGGCGAACACGCCCGAGGCGGTCGTCGCCGCGTCGCCCCCGCCGGACGCCGCCCCGGCCGCGTAGACGGCCCCGGAGACGGCGAACACGGCCAGGCTCGCGACGAGCGCCCGGCGGGCGGCGCGCCGGAGCGTCCGCCGCAGCGCCGCGTCCACGCCCTGCCGGACCATCCGGTAGAGGGTGACCAGCGCCGCGAGCGTCCCGCCGCCGGTGATCACGGCGGCG
>NZ_JBFAOF010001474.1:0-1269 GCF_040675125.1 Spirillospora sp. NPDC049652
CGACCACGTCGTGCAGCTCGCGCGCCATCCGGGCCCGCTCGGCCGACACGGCGGCCAGCCGGTCCATCTCCGCCAGCCGCGCCACCTGGCGGGCCCGCTCCCGCTCGGCCTCGGCCCGGTCCCGGTGCTCCCGGACGATCATGGCCGTCAGCACCGGCGTCAGCCAGGTCGTCCCGGCGACCGCGCCGAGCACCAGGCCCGGCCCCGGCGAGCCCATGGCCACCCCCGCGGCGGCCAGCACCGCCAGCGAGGCCCCGATCGTCGCCCCGAGCAGCCACCGCACGGCCGCGCGCGGGCCGTAGAGCGTCGCCGCGTACAGGGCGTCGGTGTAGACGATCGCCCCGCCCAGGCTGGGTCCGAGCAGCACCTCGGCGAGGTTGCCGGCCGAGGAGACCGCCAGCCCCGTCATGGGGGCCGTCCGCCGGAACAGCATCCCGGCGCACATCACCGCCAGCGGCACGGCCCGCATGCGCAGCGGCGCACTCCAGCCGTCCACCGTCCACCGCACGTAGCCGTGGGCGGACAGCAGCAGGACGCCGCCCGCGAAGGCCAGCGCCGCGAGCAGGGCGTCCTGCCTGGTCGTGAAGCGATGCACATCCCTATCTCAGCACCGTCGGGGAGCGCCCGCGCCCCTCCCGGGGGCCGGTCCCGACTACATCGTTCGGAGTACGGACGGACCGCTCCCCGCGGCGACGCCCTCGCGGCGGGGGTGCCGCTCCGGACGCTCAGGCGGCGACGGCGCGGAAGGTGAGGGTGATCAGGGGAAGGTCGAACGCTCCGTCCGCGGTCTCGGGGGTCGCGCGCAGGTGGGCGACGACGCGGTCGAGCAGGGCACGGCGGTCGGGCTCGTCCATCAGCAGGACGTGCGAGTGGGTGCCGACCGTCGCCGCCATCGACTCGGCCGTCCGGCGCTGGACGTGCGGGAACTCGGTGCGCTCGACGTAGGGGAACAGCGGGTGGTCGGGCAGCGTCTTCGGCCGCCAGCTGCTGGCCGAGACGGTGCTGCGGGCGATCCGCTTCATCTCGGCGACCCACGGGACCGCGTCGTCGTCCAGGTTCCAAAGGCCGCCCACGACGCCGCCGGGCGTCAGGACGCGGTGGATCTCGGGGTAGGCGCGGTCCAGGTCGAACCAGTGCATGGCCTGGCCGACCACGACGGCGTCGACCGACCCGTCCGGCAGCGGGATCTCCTCGGCGGCGCCCTCCAGCGCTGTCACGGCGGGGTGGGCCCGGCGCAGCTCGGCCAGCATCGCCGGGTCCGGCTCGACG
>NZ_JBFAOF010001475.1:0-1262 GCF_040675125.1 Spirillospora sp. NPDC049652
GCCCAACCCCCTGAAGGCGACCGTCGTCGCCGCGACGGCCCTCGCGGCCGTCGTCGCGGTACCGGCGTCCGCCGACGCCGCCACCCACGCCTGGCGCATCGCCCTCAACGTCCACCCCACCTCGCGCACCGAGATGGACACGGTGACCGTCGCGTCCAAGAAGGACGGCTGGGCGTTCGGGAACGCGTTCCACCAGAAGTCCAAGCCCGCGATCGTGTCGTTCTCGTACCACTGGAACGGCAAGACCTGGAAGTACGTCGCCCTGCCGACGGGCCTGGACGGCATGGTCCGGGACGCGTCCAGCGTGTCGTCCTCGGACGCGTGGGCCGTCAGCACCCCCGGCGAGTCCCCCGGCAAGGGACCGAACGCGGTCCTGCACTGGAACGGCAAGCGCTGGACGGTCGTGAAGCGGCTGCCGGGACGGCCCTCTTCCGTCCAGGCGTTCAGCGCGAAGAACGTCTGGGTGTTCGGCGCGGACATGGCCGCCACGGGCTCCGGGACGTGGCACTACAACGGCAAGACGTGGACGCGCGTGAAGACCGGCACGTTCACCCCGAACAAGGTCAGCGCGACGTCGTCCGCGAACATGTGGACGTTCGGCCGCGACGCCGCGCCCGGCAAGGACTTCAAGACCGTCGGACGCTTCGACGGCCGCAGGTGGACGACCACGAACGTCGGCGTCGAGGTCAGCGCCATCCTGGCCGTCTCGTCCAGCAGCGTGTGGGCGACCGGCTGCGAGTACGGGCCCAAGTCCCGGAACTACCTGCTGCACTGGAACGGCAAGGGCTGGAAGAAGTCCGCCGCCCCCGGCACCGCGTGCCTGGACGGCATCGCGCTCGACGGCTACGGCGGCGCCTGGTTCTCGTCGCGGAACGCCGATGTCCTCCTGCACCGCTCGAAGACCGGCAAGTGGAGCACGGTCCGGATCCCGCGCCCGTCCGGCACACCGCATCCCGCCCGGCTCGCCCACGTCCCCGGGACGGGCGTCACCTTCGCCGTCTCGACGAGCGTCGTCGGCTCGTGGAAGAGCGCGTCCGGCCAGATCCTGAAGTTCTCCTGACCGGCGAAAAGCACGGCGGGCCCGGAAAACCGGGCTGATCACGCGGACGGTCCCGTGAGAAGATCGCGCCACTCACCCCCCTTCGCCCCTTCTCTCGGGGCCATCCGCAGGAGCATTTCTTTGCCCAACCCCCTGAAGGCGACCGTCGTCGCCGCGACGGCCCTCGCGGCCGTCGTCGCGGTACCGGCGTCCGCCGACGCCG
>NZ_JBFAOF010001476.1:0-1261 GCF_040675125.1 Spirillospora sp. NPDC049652
GGCGTCGGCGGCCACCTGGACACCGTGCAGGACGGCGTGACCGGCCTGCTGGTCCCGCCGCGCGACCCGGCCGAGGCGGCCCGCGCGATCAACACGCTGCTCGCGGACCGGGAGCGGAGGAACTCCTACGGCCTCGCCGGCCGGCGGATCGCCGAGGCCCGCTACTCGTGGCCGCGCGTCGCGCACGACACCCTCGCCGTGTACCACCGGGCGATGGCCGCGAGGGAGGTGGCGGCATGACCTCCACCACGCAGACGCGCGTGCTCTCCCGCGACCAGGACAGGCGCCTGGAGGACCTGGCCTCGGCCGCGCTGGAGTTCCGCCGCTGGACACCCGTCATCGCCGCCTGGGGCGCGCACCTGGCGAACGTCCTGGAGGCCGGTGGACGGCTGCTGACCTGCGGAAACGGCGGGAGTGCCGCGCAGGCGCAGCATCTGTCGGCCGAACTGGTCGGCCGGTTCGAGGACGAGCGCGTCCCGCTGGCGGCGATCCCGCTGCACGCCGACACCTCCACCGCCACCGCGATCTGCAACGACTACGGCGCGGACGAGGTGTTCGCCCGGCAGGTCCGGGCGCACGGCCGGGTCGGCGACGTGCTGGTCTGCCTGTCCACGAGCGGGTCCAGCGCCAACGTGGTCGCGGCGGCCCGGCAGGCGCGGGTGTGCGGGCTGACGGCGTGGGCCGTCACCGGGCCCGGCCCGAACCCGCTCGCCGCCGCCGCCCAGGAGGCGATCACCGTGGAGGCCGAGCGCACCTCGACCGTCCAGGAGATCCACCTGGCCGCGCTCCACCTGCTGTGCGGGCAGGTGGACCTCGCCCTGAGGGTGACGGCATGAGCCGGCCCGGGCCGGGGACGCTGGTCGTCGTCGGGGACACGCTGCTGGACGTGGACCTCGTCGGGGAGAGCGCCCGGCTCTCCCCCGACGCGCCCGTCCCGGTGATCGAGCACGCCGCCGAGCGGGCCCGGCCGGGCGGGGCGGGCCTGGCCGCGCTGCTCGCCGCCGCCGAAGGGGGCGAGGTCGTGCTGGTGACCGCGCTCGGCGACGACGACGCGGGCCGCCGGCTGCGCGCGATGCTGCGCCCGCACGTGCGGGTCGTGGCGCTGCGGCTGGCGGGCTCGACCCCGGTCAAGACGCGGATCCGGTCCGGCAGCCAGTCGGTGGCGCGGCTGGACGCCGGGGAGGGCGAGGCGACCGGGGGGCCGGTGTCGCCCGCGGTCGCCGAGGCGCTGTCGGGCGCGGGCGCGGTGCTGGTGTCGGAC
>NZ_JBFAOF010001477.1:0-1260 GCF_040675125.1 Spirillospora sp. NPDC049652
TAATCATCCCCCCACCCCCTATAAAAACACCTAAAAAACCACACTCTTCCCCACCCCCACGCTCTTCTTTCCTCACCCCGCGAAAACTGCGCGGACGACCCCCAACGGCCGTTCGCGGGCCGGGACGACCAGCACGACCGCGTTCGGCAGGCGCACAGCGCCCTCGGCGACCACCGCCAGCACGCGCGGTTCGGGGACGCCCCGGACCTCCAGGTACATCGCCGCCGGGAACACCGCGATCACGCGCGCCGGGCGCTTGGGGGCGTCCAGCAGGCGGCGCAGGGGGAGCGCCGCCGCGCCCGCCGGGGCCGGGCCCTGCCGGGGCGCCGGGGAGGAGTTCTGCCGGGACGCGGGGGACGGGCCTGGCCGGGATGTGCCGGAGGGGCTTTGCCGGGATGTGCCGGAGGGGCCCTGCCGGGGCGCGGCGGAGGGGCCCTGCCGGGGAACCGGCGCGGGGCTCTGCCGGGCCGTCGGATGCAGTGATTCGCGGAGCGGCACGCCCACCCAGCCTCCCGGGAATCGTCCGCCGGCCCGCGACGCTGCGGGCCGAGCCTCTCGGCGACCGTAGACCCGTCCACGCGAGGGGCGTATGGGAAAAACTGCCAAGGATGCTTGTCACGGTTCGTCTTTGTTGTCAGGGTTGATCGCGAAATCGGTATCGATCGCGCCCCCTCCGCGGTCGACCGTTTAGAGCGAGGTGACACCTGCATGAGTGACATCCGCGTGAACACGGGCCCACCGGCCCACCGGTTCGCGAGCACCGGCACCCTCACCCGGGGCCTGCCGGTCGGCGAGGTCCTCGAAGTCCCGGCCCTCGGCGGCGCGCGGCTCATCGCCGGACGCGCCGGACTCGGCCGCGTGGTGCAGCGGCTCAACGTGATGGAGGTCCCCGACATCCTGCCGTGGGTCAAGCCGAACGAGCTGCTGCTCACCACCGGCTACCCGCTGCGCGGCACCCCCCGCGGCCTCACCGGCCTGGTCGGCGACCTGGACGAGCGCGGTGTCGCGGCGCTCGCCATCAAGCCCGGCCGCTACCTGTCCGAACCGCCGCCGGAGATGGTCGAGCAGGCCGACCGGCGCGGCCTCCCCCTGATCCTGCTGCCCGCCGACGTCGGCTTCGACGACGTCCTGAACCAGGTCCTCACCGACATCCTCAACCGGCAGGCCGCCGTCCTCGCCCGCACCGAGGAGGTGCACCGCGCGCTCGTGCAGACCGTGCTCTGCGGCGGCGGGCTGCGCGAGGTCGTGGACGAGGTCGCC
>NZ_JBFAOF010001478.1:0-1258 GCF_040675125.1 Spirillospora sp. NPDC049652
AACCGGGTGGCGCGCACGCTGGTCGGGCGCGGAGTGGGCCGCGAGGATCTGGTCGGCGTCCGGCTGGAACGGTCGGCCGACCTGATCGCGGTGATCCTGGGTGTGGTGAAGGCGGGCGCGGCGTACCTGCCGATCGACCCGGCGTACCCGGCCGAGCGGGTCGCGTTCATGCTCGCCGACGCTCGTCCCGCCGTCGTGGTGGACGAGGAGTTCCTCGGCTCCCTGAGCGAGGACGACACGCCTGTCGATGTCCGGGTGAGCGCGGACCAGCTCGCGTACGTGATCTACACGTCGGGTTCGACCGGCGTGCCGAAGGGCGTGGCCGTCACCCAGGCCAACGTCGCCGACTTCTGCGCCGACGAGGCTTGGCGCGGTGAGGTGCTGGAGCGAACCCTGGTCCAGGCCAACCACGCCTTCGACGCCTCGACCCACGAGATCTGGACGCCCCTGCTGCGCGGCGGCCGGCTGGTCGTCGTGCCCTCGGGGGAGATCGACGTCCGGGAACGGGCGGCCCTGGTCACCGGACAGGGCGTGACGCACGTGGTCGCGCCCTCGGGGCTGTTCGCGGTGCTGGCCGAGCAGGCTCCGGAGATGTTCGCCGACGTCCGCGAGGTGCTGACCGGCGGTGACGTGATCTCCCCGACCGCCGTCCGGACGCTGCTGGAGGCGCACCCGGACCTGGTCGTGCGGGCCACCTACGGCCCGACCGAGACCACCGCGTTCGCCACGCAGCTTCCCCTCACCGCTCATGATCGGATGCCCGGTTCCGTCCCTCTCGGCCGACCGATGGACAACACCCGCGCCTACGTCCTGGACGAGTACCTGCATCCCGTCCCGCCCGGTGTGACGGGTGAGCTGTATGTCGCGGGTTCTGGCGTGGCACGCGGTTACGTCGGTAACCCTGCACTCACGGCGGAGCGGTTCGTGGCCTGCCCGTTCGGTTCCGAAGGCCGGATGTACCGGACGGGCGACCTGGTCCGGTGGACGGCCGAGGGCCTGCTGGAGTTCGCCGGGCGCGCCGACGACCAGGTCAAGATCCGGGGCTTCCGCGTCGAACTCGCCGAGATCGAAGCCGTCCTGGCGACGCACGACGCGGTCAGCCAGGTCGTCGTCCTCGCACGCGAGGACCAGCCCGGCACCAAGCGCCTCGTCGCCTACGTGGCGGGCGGCGGAGACGCCGGCCTCCTGCGGCGGCACGCGGCGGAGCGGCTGCCCGAGTACATGGTGCCGTCCGCGTTCGTGCCGCTGGACGAGCTGC
>NZ_JBFAOF010001479.1:0-1258 GCF_040675125.1 Spirillospora sp. NPDC049652
CGGGACGGTCGGCTCGGCGCTGTGCCACGGGCTGAAGCGGCTCGACCCGGCGGAACTGGCGCTCGTGGACATCGACGCCGCCGGGCTGGCGCGGCTGCGGCACGAGATGACCGCGCGGCTGCCGGAGGCCCGGGTGACCGTCGCGCCCGCCGACGTCCGGGACGGCGCGGCGGTCGCGGCCGTGCTCGCCGCCGCCCGGCCCGAGCTGATCTTCCACGCCGCCGGGCGGCACGACCTCGGCCGGGTGGAGCGCGACCCGTGCGAGGGCGTCGCGGGCAACGTGCTCGGGCTGCGGCACGTCGTGGACGGCGCGGTCCGGCACGGCGCGCGGCACCTGGTGTTCCTGTCGTCCGACAAGGCCGCCGACCCGACCTCGGTGTTCGGCGCGACGATGCGGCTCGGCGAGTTCCTGCTGCAGGCGGCGGCGGGCGGACCGACCCGGTTCGCGGCCGTCCGGATCGGCAACGTGCTCGGCCCGCGCGGGCGGCTGCTCGGGCCGCTCGCCGACCGGATCGCGGCCGGGGAGACCGTGACGATCACCCATCCGGAGGTGGCGCGGCACTTCATGACCGCCGAGGAGGCCGCCGGGCTGCTGCTGGAGGCCGCCGCGCTCGCCGAGGAGGCCGAGACGTTCGTGCTGGACATGGGCCGTCCGGTGCCGGTGGTCGAGCTGGTGCACCGGTACGCCGAGCAGTTGCGGCTGCCGGAGGTGACGATCCGGTTCTGCGGGCTCGGGCCGGGCGAGAAGCTCGCCGAGAAGCCGTTCGCCGACTGCGAGGCGCGGCTGCGCACCGCCCACCCCATGATCTGGGCGACCCGGCCCGCGCCGCCGCCCGCCGCCGGGCTGCCGGCGCTGCTGGACGGGCTCGCCGCGGCCGCCGCCGGCGGCGACGCGGTCCGGGTGCGGCGGATCCTGCGGCGGCTGCTGCCCGAGTACCACCCGGCGCGGCGGCCCGAGCCGTCCGCCGCCGCGCCGCGCGACGCGGGGTCGCCGGCCGATCCGCCCGGCCTGTAGAGGGGTGCGCCTTGGAAGCCTTCGACCCGGACCGCAAGCTGCGCGTCGCCACCGTGATCACCCGGTTCAACGGCGGCGCGGGGAACGTGGCGCTGAACGGCGCGCTCGCGCTGGACCCCGAGCGGTACGAGCGGGCGGTGATCACCGGCGGCGTCGGCATGGACAGCGCCGCGGCGGACGGCTCGCCCGGCGGGTCGGGCGGGTCCGGGGACGGGCCGGGCCCGGACGTGCTGCACGGCGAGG
>NZ_JBFAOF010001480.1:0-1258 GCF_040675125.1 Spirillospora sp. NPDC049652
CCAGCAGCAGGACCGCTCCGCCCAGCAGCGCGATCAGCACCGGGCCGGCCGCCCACCGCCACCGGCTCACCGCGACGGCGAGCACCGGCTCGGCCCGGCCGCCCGTCTCCTCCGCGCGCAGCCGCCCGACCGCCTGGACGCCGAACGCGGCCGCGAAGATCGACGCGAACCCCATCTCGGTCGCCAGGAACGCGTCGGTGATGCCCTTCTGCCCGCCGAGCTTGGTGATGAAGTCGTGCGCCTGCTGGCTGTCGACCATGTTCCCGACGTTGGAGGCGATGCCGCCGAGCGCCGCCCCCAGCGCCAGGAACGCCACGGCCCAGCCGAGGACCGAGCCGCGCTGCAGCCGCCACCACAGCGAGACCGCGCCGCGCAGCCGCGGGGCGGCCGACGCCGGGCCCTCCCGGTCGGGCAGCACGCCCGCGCCCAGGTCGCGCCGCGACACCAGCGCGTAGGCCGCGACCGTCAGGACCGCCGCGAACGCGACCATCACCAGCAGCACCCACCAGCGGTTCCCCGCGTAGGGGCGGAACTGCTGGCCCCAGCCGATCGGCGACAGCCACGACAGCCAGCGCGGGCCGTCCGCGGCGGAGGTGTCGCCGAGCGCCCGGACCAGGTAGAACGCGCCGAGGACGGCGAAGCTGTAGCCGGTCGCGGTGCGCGCGTGCGCGGTGAGCTGGGCGATGACGGCGGCGATCGCGCCGAAGGCCAGCCCGACCCCGCCCCACGCCAGCCCGGCGGCTGCGGATCCGGCGGCGGGCAGGCCCGCGATGGTGAGGCCGAGCGCGCACAGCACCGCCAGCGTCGCGTTCGCCGCCAGCATGACCGTCAGCGCCGAGGTCAGCGGCGCGCGGCGGCCGACCGCGGTCGCGCCGACCAGCTCCAGCCGCCCGCTCTCCTCGTCGGCGCGCGTGTGCCGGACGACCAGCACGATCGACAGCGCGGCGGCGGCGATCGCGGCGAACACGTTCAGCTTCAGCATCGACACGGCCCCGAGCGAGTTCGGGTCGTAGACCCGCCCGTACAGCGCCACGAGTGCCGGAGTGTCGTTGGTGTTGGCGGCCAGCCGCGCCCGCGAGGCGATGTCGGGGTAGAGGCCCTTGGTGGACGACACCGTCGACGCCGCCATGATGACGATGAGGTACACCCAGACCGGCAGCATGATCCGGTCGCGGCGGAGCGCCAGCCGGGCCAGCGCGCCGGTGCCGGCGAGCGCGGTCTTCGAGGAGCTGCTGCCCCGGCTGGAGTCGGTCGAGCC
>NZ_JBFAOF010001481.1:0-1253 GCF_040675125.1 Spirillospora sp. NPDC049652
GTCGAGCTCGTGGTCCTGGTTCACGGCGTAGTTGAACGTACCGCGCCGGTCGGTGACGCAAGGGTGCGGCGCGCGGTGCGAGCCGTCCAGGGTGAGCCGCACCGCCTCGCCCGGACGCCAGCCGGATCCGTGCACGACGAACGTGGTCGAGCCGTCGCCGTGCGGCTGGTTCACCACCAGCCTCGGCGCGGTCCCCGGACGGTCGTTCTCCCCGCCGAGCGGCGGCGGCGGATCGCCCACGTTCTGCTGCGCGAGCACCGGCCCACGGTCGGGCGGCGAGTCCTTCCGGTCGTGTCCGGGGGTGAGGTAGCGGCCGAAGAGCGCGCCGACCCCGATGAGGACGGCCGCGAGCACCGCGGCGGTGAGGGGTGGTGCGAGCGCACCCGGCCGCCTCCGTCGCCCGCCGCGCGTGCCCTGCCGCGAGAACGAGCCGTCGGTGCCGAACAGGCCATGCCGGGGGAAGGAGCCGCTCTGGCCGGAGGGGGCGTCCCGTCCGGAGGGGCGGTCCCGGTCGGGGGCACCGCGTTGGCCGTCCCGGGCGTGGGCGTCTCGTGGGGAGAACGCGTCGTCCCGACCGTCCGGGCCCTCGGCCGCCGGATTCCGCTCGCCCGCGGCGGGATGGTCGGCGAAGCGGGGCGGCTGCGTCAGCCGGACGGTCGGCCCGGCGCGGTGCGCGTCCACGACGGCGAGCGCGGCGGCGGGCAGGTAGGCGCGCGCCGGGTCGGGGCCGGTGTCGGGACGCAGGTCCGGCGCGACCATCGCGATGATCTCGCCCGGCGTGGGCCGGGCGCGCGGCGCGCGGGCCAGGCAGCCGCCGACCAGTTCGGCGAGCCCGGGTGGCAGCCCGGACACGTCCGGTTCCTCGCCGAGCAACTGGGCCACCAGCTCCAGGACGGTCCGGCCGGGATAGGGGCCGTGGCCGGTCGCGGCGAACAGCAGGGTCGCGCCGAGGGAGTACACGTCGCTGGCGGCGGTGACCTCGCGGGTGCCGCGCGCCTGCTCGGGGGCCATGAAGGCGGGGGTGCCGACGGTCGCGCGGCTGAGCGTCATCCCGGTGCCCTCGGCGGCGCGGACGAGGCCGAAGTCGATGACGCGCGGGCCGTCCGCGGCGACCAGCACGTTGGACGGCTTCAGGTCGCGGTGCACCAGGCCCGCCGCGTGGATCGACTCCAGCGCCTCGGCGCACCCGGCCGCCAGCCAGCGCACCGCCCCCACGGGCAGCGGGCCGACCGCCCGGACCAGCCGCTCCAGCT
>NZ_JBFAOF010001482.1:0-1252 GCF_040675125.1 Spirillospora sp. NPDC049652
GTCCAGGCGGCGGTCGGCGGCGCGCCAGACCTCGCCCATGCCGCCGCGTCCGATCCGCTCCTCCAGCAGGTACCGTCCACCCAGCTCGCGCCCCGTGTACACCGGCACTCCCTCCCGCGTCCGACGGTGTGATTGTGCCGTGGACGGCGCCCACGGCGGCAACCAGGGCGCGGCCACGTTCTCGCCCCACGACGCCCGAACCGCCGCCGATCTGCGGATTCCCTCGGCCCTGGGGGCAGTCCCCCGGTCAGGTCTGGGGGACTGCCCCACTGTGCCGCGACGCCGGTCTCCCTAGCGTCGGAAATATGAGACTCCCCCCACTCTGCGCCGCCGTTCTGGCGGTCCTGGCGCCCCTCACCGTCCTCACACCGCTCCCGGCGCGGGCCGCGTCCGCGGCCTGCGTGCGCGACCACCCCGCCGTCCGCCGGGCGCTCGACGCGCTCACCGCGTCCAACGAGACGCCCGGTGTGACCGTCCGGATCGACGACCCGCGCTGCGGCGCGTGGTCCGCCGCGTCCGGACGCGCCGACCTCGCCACCGGACGCCCGATGGCCACCGGCGAACGCACCCGCGTCGGCAGCATCACCAAGTCGCTCACCGCGACCGTCGTGCTGCTGCTCGCCGCCGAGCACCGGCTGTCGCTGGACGACACGGTCGACCGCTGGCTGCCCGGCCTCGTCCGGACGCCGCGCTACGACGGGCGGCGCATCACGATCCGGTCCCTGCTCCGGCACACCAGCGGCCTGCCCGACCACACCGACGGCCTGCCCGCCGACCCGTCCCGCTGGCGGCACTTCGACCCGGAGCAGCTCGTCGCCCTCGCGCTGGCGATGGATCCGCCGGGCAAGCCGTGGAGCTACTCGTCCACCAACTACATCCTCGCCGGGATGATCGTGCGGAAGGCGACCGGGCGCGGTGTCGAAGAGGAGAGCGTCCGACGTGTCCTGCGCCCGCTCGGCATGCGCGACACCTACTGGCCGGGCGACGAGACGTCCCTCCGCGGCCCCCACCCGCGCGGCTACGTCCGCGACGAGAACGGCCCCTGGACGGACCACACCGACCAGAACATGACCTTCGGCGGCGCGGCGGGCGCGCTCGTCTCCACCACCGGCGACCTCGACCGCTTCTACGGCGCGCTGCTCGGCGGACGGCTGCTGCCGCCGCGCCTGCTCGCCGAGATGCGCGCCACCGTTCCCGCCGACCCCGAGCGCGTCTGGCCCGGCGCGCGCTACGGCCTCGGCCTGATCCAGAC
>NZ_JBFAOF010001483.1:0-1251 GCF_040675125.1 Spirillospora sp. NPDC049652
CGGCGCGCCGCGCGTCGAGGTGCCGTCGCCGGAGGAGCTGCGGCTCGAACTGGTCGTTCTGCCCCGCGACGCGTTCTTCGGGCCCGCCGAGCAGGTCCCGGTGGAGAAGGCCGAGGGCCGGGTCAGCGCGGAGATGCTCACCCCGTACCCGCCGGGCATCCCGGCGGTCATGCCGGGCGAGCGCATGACGCGTCCCGTGCTGGACTACCTGCGCTCGGGGGTGGAGGCGGGGATGGTCGTCCCGGACGCCGCCGACTCCGACCTCACCTCGATCCGGGTGCTGGTCGAGGACTGACCGCGCCGAGGACTGGCCTCGCCGAGGACTGGCCGCGCTCAGGACTGAGCGAGCCGGCGCCGGCGGTCCGCGCGTTCGTGCGGTCGTCGTCCCGGCGGGGTCCGCGCGGAGTCGGCGGCGAGTAGGTTGGTGCGGTGAACGAACCTGTGATCTTGCTGTTGAGCGGCAGCCTGCGGGCCGGGTCGTCCAACGAGGTGATGCTGCGGACCGCCGCCGACGTCGCCGCGCCCGGCGTCCGGACCGTCCACTATGCCGGGCTCGGCGACCTGCCGCACTTCAACCCCGACGACGACACCGATCCGCTTCCGGAGCCGGTCGCGGCGCTGCGCGCGGCGATCGCCGACGCGGACGCGCTGCTGATCTGCTCGCCCGAGTACGCGGGCACCCTGCCGGGCTCGTTCAAGAACCTGCTCGACTGGACGGTCGGCGGCACCGAGATCTCCGACAAGCCGTCCGCCTGGGTGAACGCCGCCGCGCCGGGACGCGGCGGCGGCGCCGAGGCGACCCTGCGGACGGTCCTCGGGTACACCGGCGCGGCGATCGTGGAGGAGGCGTGCGTGCGGCTCCCGGTCGACCGGACGCAGGTGGACGGGCAGGGTGTGATCACCGACCCGGAGGTCCGGGCGCGGCTCGCGAAGGTGCTCGACCGGCTGCTGGACGCCGCCGGAGCCCCGGGGGAGTGACCGGACCCCCTTTCCGGCCGTCAGCCTGAGGGCGTGTCGGGGTGGGCGGGGGTGTCGGCGAGGACGAAGTAGTGCTCCTCCTCCTGCGTGAAGTGCAGGCGCAGGACGGCGGCGAGGTCCCCGATCGTGCGGCGCAGCTCGTCGGCGGCGCCGGGACGGCCGGGGTCCTCGGCGAACTCGTCCCGCAGCAGGCCGATGCGGCGCGACAGCTCGGCGATCTCGGCGTGGGCGCGGCTCATCGCGCCCGTCGGGTCGGCTCCGCCGAGCGCGGAC
>NZ_JBFAOF010001484.1:0-1250 GCF_040675125.1 Spirillospora sp. NPDC049652
CGGTCGGCGGCGATCCGCGCCGGGTCCCAGCCGCGCCGGGGCACCGAGTCGAGCAGCAGCCGGGTGTAGGGGTGCTCGGGCGCGGCGAGGACGGCGGCGGCCCGTCCCGCCTCGACGGCCCGTCCGCGGCGCAGGACGAGCACGTCGTCGGCGACGTGCCGGACCAGCGACAGGTCATGGCTGACGAACACGAACGCGACCCCGAGCGTGGCCCGCAGCTCCCGCAGCAGCTCGACGATCTGGGCTTGGATGGACACGTCCAGCGCGGACGTCGCCTCGTCCAGCACCAGCACCTTCGGCTCGACGGCGAGCGCGCGGGCCAGCGCGACGCGCTGCCGCTGCCCGCCCGACAGCCGCCGGGGGAGCGCGGCGGCCTCCCGCTCGCCGAGCCCGACCCGGTCGAGCAGTTCTTCACGGCGCGTGCGCCGTCCCGCCCGGTCCAGGCCGAAGTGCAGCCGGAGCGGCTCCTCCACGGCGTCGGCGACGGTCACGCGCGGGTCGAGCGACAGGTACGGGTCCTGGAAGACCATCTGGACGTCGCGGGCGCGGGCGAGCCGGGCCGTCCGGCCGCGCGGCGGGGACGTGCGGTCGGTCCCGCACACCAGGACGCGCCCGGCGGACGGGCGTTCCAGCCCGGCCAGCATCCGGGCGGTCGTGGTCTTCCCCGAGCCGGACTCGCCGACGACCGCCAGGCTCCCGCCGGGCGGGACGGTGAACGACACGCCGTCCACGGCGGTGTGGTCGCCGAACGTCTTGCGCAGTCCCTCGACCTCCAGGGCGTGCTGCTCAGTCATGTGCCGGCTCCTCGGCGCGGAGGCAGGCGACGGAGACGCCGTCCACCAGGCGAAGCGGGGGCCGCTCGGCGGCGCACTCGGGCGCGGCGAAGCGGCAGCGGGCGGCGAAGGCGCAGCCCTCGGGGTCCTCGGCGAGCGACACCGGACGGCCCGGGACGCCGCGCGGCGGCTCGCTCGAATCCAGCCGGGGCGTCGCGGCGAGCAGCCCGGCGGTGTAGGGATGGCGGGGACGCGCGAACAGGCCCCTCGTGGTCTGCTCCTCCACGATCCGTCCCGCGTACATGACGTAGACGCGGTCGCAGACGGCGGCGGCGAGGTCCAGGTCGTGCGTCACGAACAGCATCCCGGTGCCGCGCTCGGCCTGGAGCCGGGTCAGGATGGAGATGACCTCGGCCTGCGTGGTGGCGTCCAGGGCGGTGGTCGGCTCGTCGGCGAGCAGCAGCCGCGGGCCGCCGG
>NZ_JBFAOF010001485.1:0-1245 GCF_040675125.1 Spirillospora sp. NPDC049652
CCCGCGCCCTCGTCCGCGGCGTGGCCGGTGCGCTGCGGCGCGGCGCGACCGAGACGGCGCGGGAGCTGCGCGCGGGCGCGCTCACCCTCGACACCGCCGCCCGCACCTGCGACGCGGACGGCGTCGACGTCACCCTCACCGCCACCGAGTTCGACCTGCTGGGCTACCTCGCCCGCAACCCCGGCCGCGTCTTCACCCGCGAGCAGCTCCTGGAGTCGGTCTGGGGACCGGGCGCGGGCGCGGGAAGCCGCACCGTGGACGTCCACATCGCCCAGTTGCGCGCCAAACTCGGCGAGGCCAGCCCCATCCGCACCGTCCGCGGCGTCGGCTACCGCCTCGACGCCTGATTCCTCTGCCCGGTGCCCGGCTCCTGGTCGGCGGGTCCGGGCAGGCGCCTGACCTGGGGGGCCCGTTCGGCTTAGGCTGGTGCCGTGAGCCAGGGGACACCCGACGCGCTGCGCGTGACGGGACAGGGAACGCCACCGGACGAGCGGCACGGAACGCTCCCGGCCGGCGGACGGCCGACACCACTCCGGGGACGGCCGACGCCGCCACCGGGACGGCGGCTGCGGGCGCCGCTCGCCGTGCTGGGGACGGCCGCGGCGGCCACCGTGGTCGTCACCTTCGTGGACCCGCACTCGCCGGGGCACTATCCGACCTGCCCCTTCCTGTTCCTGACCGGCTACTACTGCCCGGGCTGCGGCGGGCTGCGCATGGTCAACGCGCTGACCCACGGGCATGTCGCCGCCGCGTTCGGGTCCAACCCGCTCCTCTTCCTGCTGATGCCGGTGGCGGGATACGCCTGGGCGCGCTGGATCTACTGCGCCGCGCGCGGCGAACCGGTCACCTCGGTGCTGTTCCGGCGCGGGGTCGCGGCGGGGGTGCTCGGGCTCCTCCTGGTGTACTGGGTGGTCCGGAATATGCCGTTCGCGAACGCCCTGGCCCCGTAACGGGTGATCAAGGGGTGAAGGGGGTGAGAAGGGGGATTCGGAGGCCGCCCCCGGGTGCGGGCGGCGTCGGTGGGTGAGGCTACGATCGGTGCACGGATCGACCGCAAAATAGGGGGCTCCTGCGTGACCGAGGGCGAGCGTGGGCACGGCGTGAGCGTGCTGGACGAGATCATCGAGGGGGTCCGGGCCGATCTCGCCGACCGGCAGCGGACGGTGTCGCTCGACGACCTCAAGGCCAGGGCGGCGAAGGCGCCCGCGCCCAGGGACGCGCTGGCGGCGCTGCGCTCGCCCGGCG
>NZ_JBFAOF010001486.1:0-1245 GCF_040675125.1 Spirillospora sp. NPDC049652
GACCAGCGTCCCGGCGGCGCGTCCGGCGTGGACGCCGTGCGTTCGCTGACCATCACCAGGCCCGGCCGGCTGCACGCCGTGGTCGGGTACTTCACCGCGACCCTCGCCAAGGGGGTCACGCTGTCCAACCTGCCGTCCTACCCCGGCTGCAACTGGGCGGTGTGGGTGTGGCCGCTGCGGCACACGCCCGTGGCGCCGGGGGACATGCTCCGGGTCCGGCTCCTGCCGCCGCCGGACGTCCGGGACGTCGGCCGGTGGCGGCTGGAGTGCGGCCTGCGGAAGGGGAGATGACGATGCCGTTCGCGGCGGGCACGGTCCGGGACATCCCGGTGCGCGCCTTCAAGCTGTGCGGCCTGACCTGGACCGGGCAGGACCTGTGGTTCTCCGAGGCCGTCTCGAACCAGATCATGGCGCTGGACCCGGCCACCGGCGAGGTGCGGCACCGGGTGCCGTGCTCCGATGTCCGCACGGACCTGACGACGCTGGACGGCGACCTGGTGCAGGTCGCCGGGCCGGACCGGGACCTGCGGGTCCTGGACCGGCGCGGCGGCGAGGTGCTGGGCGAGCGGCCGAACCCGCGTCCCGGGCACGTGCTGTGCGGGCTGGAGGCGACCCGGCACGGACTGTGGCTCGGCTACGAGGACCTGCGCCAGATCGACCTGCGCGACCCCGCCGACATGCGGCTGCTGGCGTCCTACCAGGTCCGCCGCCCGGTCGCGGGCATCACCATGTCGGACGGCTTCGTCGTCTACTCCGACTACCGGGGCGCGACGATCAACCTGCTGGACCTGGCGCGCGGCGTCGAGGTCGCGTCGGTGTCGGTCGCGGGGAACCCGACCGGGATCGCCTGGGACGGCACCCGCATCTGGTACTGCGACTACACCACGCTCCAGCTGCGGGCGATCGAGATCCCCGGGATCGCCGGTGACTGAGCCGCCCGCCGCGCGGCGGCCGCTGGACCCGCTGGTGCTCACCGGGCGCGCGGTGCGCGTGCTCGCGACGACCGCGCTGATCGCGGCGGGCGCGCTGCCCGTCGCGCTCACGCTCACCGCCCTGCGCGGACGCGACGCGGGACTGCGCCACCTGTACCGGAGACTGACGGCGCTGCTCATGCTGCTCGGCCCCGCGTTCGTGAAGGCGGGCCAGGTGCTCGGGACGCGCCGCGACGTCCTGCCCGGCGCGCTCTGCGACGAGCTCTCGCTGCTGCAGGACGCGATGCCCCCGATGACGCCCGCGCAGGCGCGG
>NZ_JBFAOF010001487.1:0-1238 GCF_040675125.1 Spirillospora sp. NPDC049652
GCGCGCGGCGCGTACCGGATCCGGCTGAACACGCTCCCGCGCGGCGCGGACGACCAGCGCGAGCAGCTCGTCCGGCGGCTCGCGGCCGGGGACCGCGGGCTGGACGTGCTGGGCCTGGACGTCACCTGGACGGCCGAACTCGCCGAGGCGGGCTGGATCCGCGAGTGGACCGGCGCGGACGCGGCGCGGGCCCGGCGGGGCACGCTCGCCGGGCCGCTCGGCACCGCGACCTGGCACGGCAGGCTCTACGCCGCGCCCTACAACACCAACGTCCAGCTGCTCTGGTACCGGTCCGACCTCATCCCCGACCCGCCGCGCACCTGGACGGGCCTGATGGCCGAGTCCGCGCGGCTGGCGCGGGAGGGCAAACCCGCCTATGGCGAGGTCACCGGCGCGCAGTACGAGGGTCTGGTGGTCTGGTTCAACAGCCTGGTCGCGTCCGCGGGCGGGAGCATCCTGACCCCGGACGGCGAGCGGGTCGCGCTGGGGCCGCCCGCCCTCGCGGCGCTGCGGTTGATGCGCGCCTTCTCCCGGTCCAAGGCCGCGGACCCGTCGATGTCCAACACCAAGGAGGACGACGCGCGCCTGGCGGTCGAGTCCGGACGCGCCGCCTACGAGATCAACTGGCCGTTCGTGTACGCCTCGATGGCCGCCAACCGCCCCGGGATGGCGCGGAACTTCCGCTGGGCGCCGTACCCGGGCCTGGGCGGCGCCGGGCGGTCCCCGCTCGGCGGCGCGAACTTCGCGGTCAGCCGCTACTCGCGGCACCCGGAGGCGGCGTTCCAGGCGGCGCTGTGCCTGCGCGACCCGGAGAGCCAGCGCGTCGCGGCCGTGGAGGACGGCCTGCCGCCCACGATCGAGGCGGTGTACGACGCGCCGGGGATGGCGCGGACGTACCCGATGAGGCAGACCATCAAGGACGCGCTGCGCACCGCCGTGCCGCGCCCGATGACCCCCACCTACCAGAACGTGTCGACGGTGACGGCCGTGACGCTGTCGCCGCCCCGGTCGATCGACCCGCCGCGGACGCTGCGGACCCTGCGGACGCTCATCGGGGACGCGCTGCAGAGCCAGGGGGTGCTGCCATGACCGGACCCGCCGCGACCGGAGGGCCGGCCCCGCGCGGGGCCGCGACCGGAGGGGCCGCGACCGGAGGGGCCGTGCCGCGCGAAGCGGGCGGCGGCGGGAAGCGCGCCGCCCGCGGCCGGAGGGTCAGCCAGGGCGCCCGCGACGAGCGC
>NZ_JBFAOF010001488.1:0-1236 GCF_040675125.1 Spirillospora sp. NPDC049652
CGGCTTCCAGCTCACCGACGACCTGCGGCGGGTGATCCTGGGCAGCCGTCCGGACGAGCCCGGTCCCGGCCGCGAGGCGGGGCTGGCGGTCTCCGGGCCGCTCGGTGCGCAGTTCCTGCTGTGGGAGTACGCGGTCGCCGTGGCGGGCCGGGTGATGGGTGTGAACCCGTTCGACCAGCCCGCCGTCGCCGAGTCGCGGGAGAGCACGGCCGCGCTGCTGCGGGCGGCCGAGGGCGCGGCTCCGACCGTCGTCCCGGGCGTTCCGGCGTTCGTCGACGACGCGGTGGAGGTGCACGGCCGCGAGGACCTGCTGAAGGGCGTCGGCTCGCTCTCGGACGCCCTGGACGCCGTGGTGGCCGCCGTCCCGGACCGGGGCTACCTGGCGGTGCTGGCCTTCCTCGACCCGGCCGAGGACGCGTCCGCGGCGGGCCTGCGCCCGCTGCTGGCCGAGCGCGGGGCCGGGCTGCGCCGCTCCCCCGCCCCGGTCACCTTCGGCTGGGGCCCGCGCTACCTGCACTCGACCGGGCAGTACCACAAGGGCGGTCCGGAGAACGGCGCGTTCCTCGTGATCACGGCGGCGCCGGACGCCGACCTGCCGATCCCGGGGCGTCCCTACACGCTGGGCGAGCTCCAGCTGGCCCAGGCGTACGGGGACCTGCGCGCGCTGCGGTCCCGGTCGCGGCCGGTCGTCCGCGTCCACCTGAGGGACCGGGCGGACGGTCTCGCCCAGCTCACCAAGGCCCTCACCTGACCCCCGCGCCTCCGAGGACCGTCTGAACCCACGCGCGACACCGGGCCCGGCCATGCGAATGGCCGGGCTTAGTCGTGTTTGTCCTGCGTTTCCCGTACTTGTTCACAAATCGACACCTGGAAGATCGGGGAGTTGGTCGCGGATGCCGCTTGTCTCCTGAAACGATGGGGCCGGGAGGAACGGTGTCCGGATTCGACGTACTGACGCGCGGCGACGTGCTGGAGCAGGCACTGCAGGCGCGCGACTACCTGGTCGCCTGCGGGGTCCCCGCGGCGCTGGCCGCCAAGGACCCGCGGCTGTGGGGCCGGCGGGCCGTCGACCACAGCCGGCTGGCCTGGCTGGACCTGCCGTTCGCCTCCCGCTACCTGCTGGACAAGGTGGACGACGTGGTCACCGAGGCCCGCTTCTCGGGGCTCGACCACGTGGTGCTGGTCGGGGTGGGCGCGGACGCGCTCGCCGCGCAGGCCATCATGGAGGAGCACGCC
>NZ_JBFAOF010001489.1:0-1236 GCF_040675125.1 Spirillospora sp. NPDC049652
TGTGGGCGCTGGTACGGGCGTCCATACCGCCGCAGCGTCCGGCGACGCGCCCGGCATCCCGCCCGCGGCCGCACCCGAAGCCGCCTCCGCCGCGTCCGGCATGACCGCCGCGGCGGTGTCCGGTGTGCCCGAGGGCACGCCCGAAACGACAGTTCCGTCCGGAATGACCGGCGTCACACCTTCCGCCCCGCCCGCTACCTCGGGCGCGGGGCGCGGCGGCGCGGCCGGCCCGGGGGCGACGTCGTGGCCGGGGCTGCTCAACACGCTGCTGGACGGCGTGTCGCTGACCAGCGACGAGACGGTCTGGGCGATGGACCAGATCATGTCCGGCGAGGCCACCGACGTGCAGATCGCCGGGTTCGCCGTCGCGCTGCGCGCCAAGGGCGAGACGGTCGCCGAGGTGGCCGGGCTCGCCGAGGGCATGATGGCGCACGCCACGCCGATCCACGTGCCGGGCCGGTTCGCCGACCTGGTCGGCACCGGCGGCGACCGCGCGCACACCGTGAACATCTCGACGATGGCGGCCGTGGTGGCCGCCGCCGCCGGGGTGAAGGTGGTCAAGCACGGCAACCGCGCCGCCTCGTCGTCCTGCGGCGCGGCCGACCTGCTGGAGGGGCTCGGGGTCGCGATCGACCTGCCCCCCGCGGCGACCGCCCGGGTCGCCGAGGAGGTCGGGATCACGTTCTGCTTCGCGCCGCTCTACCACCCGGCGCTGCGGTACGCGGCCCGGACGCGCAGCGAGCTGCGCACGCCGACCGTGTTCAACTTCCTCGGGCCGCTGACGAACCCGGCCCGTCCGACCAGCCAGGCCGTCGGCGTGTTCCACCCGCGGATGGCGCCGGTCATGGCCGGGGTGTTCGCCGCGCGCGGCTGCTCGTCCCTGGTGTTCCGGGGCGACGACGGGCTGGACGAGCTGACCACCACGGGCACCTCGACCGTCTGGGTGGTCCGGGACGGCGCGGTCACCGAGACCGTGTTCGACCCCGCCGACCTCGGCATCCCGCCCGCGCGCCCGGAGGACCTGCGCGGCGCGGACGCCGCCTACAACGGGAAGGTCGCCCGCCGGGTCCTGGCGGGCGAGCGCGGCCCGGTGCGGGACATGGTCCTGCTGAACGCGGCGGCGCTGATCGCCGCCTACGAGGGCGCTCCGGCGGCCGGGGAGCTCACCGCGACGCTGGGGGCCGCCTTCGGGCGCGCCGCCGAGGCGGTGGACTCGGGCGCGGCGGCGGCCCTGCT
>NZ_JBFAOF010001490.1:0-1235 GCF_040675125.1 Spirillospora sp. NPDC049652
GGAGTGGTGTTCAGAGGTGTGGTCTCCCGATCTCCCGCGCCCGGGGCCCGGCGCTGCGGTCGGGGGGGGGGCCCGCCGGCGAGCCGCCGCCCGGGCCGTCCGGGTCGTCGGCGGGGGTGTCGGTCTCCGGGAAGGACAGGCTCCAGCGGCCGGTCGCGTCGGTCTCGCCCTCCTGGACGAGCCGCCAGTTCTCCGCGTCGTAGTGGTCGAGCCGGACCGGGATGCCGGCCGCGGGCGTCCCGCTGCCGGTGTCGAGGACATGGGTGGACACGCTCATGGCCGCTAGTACAGCAGTCCCGGCCCGTCCGGCCGAAGGGGCGCGCGGAGCCGGACGCGGCGGAGGTGCCCGGCGATCCGGCCACGTCAGGGGCGGCGCGGAGGGGCCTGTCCGCTATAGCCTTCGGTGAGGCGAACGAGTGGGTCCGGATCCGTCGAACCCGGACCCTGACCGGGCGCGATCCGGGCAGACTGGAAGATCGACACGTTTTCTTCCCATGTGGCGTGCGGCGCACGGCGCGGGGACCTGGCAGGCGGGTGGTTCGAAACATGGATCGGGAGACACTGGGGCAGCGGATCCGGGCGCTGCGCATCCGGCAGGGCATGAGCCAGGCCCAGCTCGCGTACCCCGAGCTGTCCGACAGCTACATCTCGCTGATCGAGAGCGACAAGCGGGTGCCCGCGCCGAGCGTGGTGGACCTGCTCGCGACCAAGCTGAGCTGTTCGCCGACCTACCTGGTCAGCGGCGTCGGCGAGGACGTGGTGGACGAGCTGCGGGTCACCCTGGACTACGCCGAGATCGCGCTGCGCAACGGCGCGGCGGGCGAGGCCCGGGCCCGGTTCGCCGACGTCCTGGCGAGCCCGGACGCGGTCGCGCTGCCGGACATGCTGCACCAGGCCCGCTGGGGCCACGCGCTCGCGCTGGAGGCGTCCGGCGACCTGGAACGGGCCATCGCCGAGCTGCGCGTGCTGAGCGCCCGGGCGTCCGCCGAGCACGACCCCGACCAGTGGACGCGCGTGCACGTCGCGCTGAGCCGCTGCCTGCGCGAGCGCGGCGACATCAGCGAGAGCGTCCGCGTCGCCGAGGACGCGCTGCGGCAGCTCGCCGCGTCCGGCGCCGACACCTCCGACTCGGCCGTCCACCTCGGCGCGGCGCTGCTCGCGGCGTTCATCGAGCGCGGCGACCTGGTGCGGGCGCGGCAGCTCGCCGCGCAGCTGGTGGAGCGCGCCGACCGCGG
>NZ_JBFAOF010001491.1:0-1227 GCF_040675125.1 Spirillospora sp. NPDC049652
CCGCCGCACTGGTGCGGCGCGGCGGCGCCCGTCCGCCCGGCCGGGACGGACGGGAGAAGGGTGACGGGAGGGGATGAGGCGGATGCGGAGATGAACGGGAAGGGGTCCGCGGTCGGCCGTTCGCTTTCGCTGACCTGTCCTGGCTCGTATTCTGGGCATATCACCGTTGAGGTTCTCGTCCTGCTTCGGAAACCCCGTGGCGGGGCTGTCGTTGGGAGGCGCCGTGCCGCTCTCTGATCACGAGCAGCGCATGCTCGACCAGATCGAGCAGGCCTTGTACGCCGAGGATCCGAAGTTCGCCCATGCGGTGCGCTCGACGAGTCCTCAGGTGCACTACAAGCGCCAGATGATCAAGGCCGCGGTGGGCTTCGCCGTGGGTGTGGCCGCCCTGATGGCCGGGCTGGTGGCCAACGCCGGCGCGATCACCATCGCGGTCAGCGTGGCCGGCTTCCTGGTCATGGTCGCCTGCTGCGTGTGGGCGCTCACCAGCTGGAAACGGATGACCGGGGTCGCCGAGCCGGCCGCCCGCGGCCGCCGCGCCGCCTCCGGCCGCCCGGCCCGCGCCGGCTTCATGGAGCGGATGGAGGAGCGCTGGCGCCGCCGCACCGAGGAGCGCTGACGACCTGAAGCCCGCCCGCGCGACCCCCCACCGCGCGCGGCGGGCCCACCACTGCCCGCCTCCCAACCACCGCACGCCTCCCAGCCAGCACTGAACGCCTCCCAGCCACCGCGTGCCTCATCCCACCGAGGCACGCGTTTTTTCATGCCCTGCATCCTTCGTGCCCTGCATCCTTCGTGCCTGCGGCGTCCGTCTGGCGAGCGCTCTCCTGAGCGCAGGCTCGCACCCGCATCCGAGAGCGCGGGCTCGCACCCGCATCCGAGAGCGCGGGCTCGCACCCGCATCCGAGAGCGCAGGCACGCACCCGCGTTCGACTCCGGCCGGGGGCTCCGCCCGGGGGACGGGTCGTGTCCTGGGCGGATCAGTCGGGCTTGCGGGGGAGGCGGGCGCGGAGGCGGGTGACGACCCGGGCCAGGGCGTGCTCGGCGCGGCCCGTCGCCAGGGCGGTGCGCTCGCTCGCGGCGCGGGCGGCCTCGCGGGCCTCGGCCACGGTCGACGCCGGGAGCAGGCGGGCGCGCCAGCGCGCGGCGGCCGTCGCGGACGTGGCGAACGCCGCCCGCATCGTGCGGACGTCCGCGCGCAGGGCGTCGGCGGGCGGCCGGCCCCCG
>NZ_JBFAOF010001492.1:0-1226 GCF_040675125.1 Spirillospora sp. NPDC049652
GCCGCCGACCAGCACCGCGACGCCGCCGTCCGGGGTGGGCCCGGCGGCGGCGCAGGCCAGGGGGCCGCCGTCCGACTCGTCCGAGGCCGACAGGACGCCGATGACCCGGCTCACCAGTTCGCGTCCGCCCTCGCCCGCGGCGGCGGCCTCCTGCAGCGCGCGCAGCAGCCCGTCCACGACGGCCGCGGCCGCCGCGCCGGGCAGCGCGCAGACCAGCGACAACCCGCCCTCGCGCGCGACCAGGCCGTCCCCCGGCAGCGGCCGGACGACCGGCGCGGGCGGGGCGCCGTCCCCCGGCTGCGCGGTCACAGCAGCCGCCCGCCGCGGAGCCGCCACTGCACGAACGGCACGCGCAGCGGCCCGTTGGAGACCAGCCAGACGCCGATCCACACGAACACGAACATCGTGGCGAACGTGGACACCGCGACCCCGCCCCCGACGCCGGGAACGACCCCGGCCCGCAGCAGCAGGAACATCACCACGCCCTCGGGCACGATCGTGACCAGCCCGAACAGCGTCGGCCAGTCCTTGTCCCAGCGGAACTGCATCAGCAGGTGGTACAGCAGCTCCCAGACGACGCCGACGAGCGCGACCGCCAGCAGCATGGCGAACGCGGCCTTGTAGGTCGCCCCCAGGCCGCCCTTGGTGCCGGGCAGCACCGGGGCGATGAGCGCGGTCAGCACCACGCCCACGGTGGCGAGCATGAACAGCCGGGTCTGGATCCGGCCGGCGAGAGTGGGGGTCACCTACGCACTACTTTCTCTAGATCGAGCGGTTCAGGGCCCACTTCAGCCATTGGTTCGTGGACCGCACGGGCCCGAGCCGCTTGACGAACCCGCGCGCGGCGAGGTCGGCGGCGATGTCCAGCGCGGCGGTCTGCATGCCCATGAAGCTGTCCACGGCGAGGAAGTGGTTCCCGCCGGTCGCGGCGCCCGACGCGTACAGGGCGCCGTCGCCGCTCGCGGTGCCGAGCACCTCGAAGTTCGGCCCGACCGCGAGCCGCCCGGCGCCGTTGCGGCGCGCGCCGCCGTTGCGCAGCAGGTCGTCCAGCACGCGGTGCTCGGCCATGTCGGCTTCGAGCCCGGTGCAGTCGATGACGAAGTCGGAGACGAGCCGGTTGTAGGCGCCGTCGTCGCCGCGGGTGTGGCTCAGCAGCCGCCCGTCCATGGTCGGCTCGACCTTCTCCACGATCGCCTGGACCGGGTGGTACCAGCCCCAAGATCGGA
>NZ_JBFAOF010001493.1:0-1226 GCF_040675125.1 Spirillospora sp. NPDC049652
GCTGGTGGCCGGGGTCTGCGCGGCCACCGGCCTGGCCGTCCCGCGCCAGGCGGACGCGGTCGTGCCCAGCGAACTGGCCCTCGGAACAGGCAGCAACGAGTCGGGTTCCCTCGGGGACGGCACGACCACCGAGCGGGACGCGCCGGTCAGGACGCGCCTGCCGTCCGGCGTCGCGCTGACCCAGGAGTCCGGCGGCGACAGCCACACCCTCGGACTGGCCTCGGACGGACGCGTCCTGGCCTGGGGACGCAACGCCAGCGGCCAGCTCGGCGACGGCTCGACCGCGAGGCGCGCGACGCCGGTGTTCGTCCACCTGCCCCACGGGCTGACGGTCACGCAGGTCGCCGCCGGGTTCGACCACAGCCTCGCCGTGACCTCGGACGGCCGCGTCCTGGCGTGGGGGCGCAACGTCAACGGTCAGCTCGGCGACGGCTCCACGACCCGCCGCACGACCCCGGTGTTCGTGCGGCTGCCCCGGGGCGTCACCGTCACGCGCGTCGCCGCCGGGAACTACCACAGCCTCGCGCTGACATCCGACGGACGCGTCCTGGCCTGGGGCGACAACATGCTGGGGGAGCTGGGCGACGGCAGCCGCGCGAACCAGGCCGCGCCGGTGTTCGTCCACCTGCCGGACGGGGTCGCCGCGTCCGGCGTCGCCGCGAGCCCTGGCGCCCAGAGCTTCGCCGTGACCTCGAAGGGACGCCTGCTGGCCTGGGGGCACAACGACATCGGCCAGCTCGGCGACGGCACGACCGCCGACCGGAGGACCCCGGTGTTCGCGGCCCTGCCGACCGAGGACACCATCACCCAGGTCGCCGCCGGATACGACCACAGCCTCGCGCTGACCTCGGACGGCCGTGTGCTGGTCTGGGGCGCGAACAAGTCCGGGCAGCTCGGGCCCGGTCGCGGCAGCATCCAGAAGGAGCCGATCCAGGCCGACCTGCCGATCGGCGCGACCATCACCCAGATCGCGGTCGGCTCGGCGCACAGCCTCGCGCTGACGTCGGACGGCCGCGTGCTGGTCTGGGGGGCGAACTTCTACGGCCAGATCGGGGACGGCGCGGTCACCACGCGCCCGTCCCCGGCCCTCATGCCGCTGCCCAGGGAGGCGGGCCCGGCCACCGCCGTGGCGGCCAACAGCTACACCTCGCTGGTGCTGGCCCGGCGGCGAGGCGGCAGCCCGGCCTCCTGACCTGCGACCCGCGGCCGCGGGCGAGCCGGCGGGC
>NZ_JBFAOF010001494.1:0-1224 GCF_040675125.1 Spirillospora sp. NPDC049652
ACCTCGGCGCGGCGGCCGAGCGCGACCTCCCCGACGGGACGGCCGGTGGCCGGGTCCTCGACGGGCAGGGTCGGGCCGCCGCCCGTGCGGGCGCCGTCGATCCAGTGCTCGATGGAGCGCATGAGAACAGGTTCCTTCCGGTTCACAGGTAGCGGCGCTGGGCCGCCCTTTCCTTGTCGTAGCGGGCGCGCGCCTGCCGGGTCTCCTCCAGCCGCGACACCTCGGCGACGGGGACGTCCCACCAGGCGTCGCTTTCCGGGCCGGTCACGCCGGGGTCGGTCTCGACGTGGACGACGGTGGTGCGGGGCGAGGCCGCGGCGGCGCGCAGGGCGGCGCGGAAGTCGTCGGCGCCGGTGGCGCGCAGGACGTCCGCGCCGAGGCTTTCGGCGTTGGTGGCCAGGTCGACGGGCAGCACAGCCCCGTCCAGGCCGGTGGCGGTGCGGACGCGGTGGCGGGTGCCGAAGCGGCTCGCGCCGACCGACTCCGACAGGTCGCCGATGGACGCGAAGCCGTGGTTCTGCACCAGGACGACCACCAGCTTCACGCCCTCGGCGACCGCGGTGCTGAGCTCCTGCGCCATCATCAGGTACGAGCCGTCCCCGACCAGCACGAACACCTCGCGGGTCGGGTCGGCGAGCCGCACGCCCAGCCCGCCGGCGATCTCGTAGCCCATGCAGGAGTAGCCGTACTCGACGTGGTAGCCCTTCGGGTCGCGGGCCCGCCACAGCCGGTGCAGGTCGCCCGGCATCGACCCGGCGGCGCACACCACCACGTCACGCGGCCCGGACTCGGCGTTGACGATCCCGATGACCTCCGCCTGCGACGGCGGCGTGCGCCCGGTCGCGGTGAAGGCGCGGTCGACCTGGGCGTTCCAGTCGCGGGCGAGCTCGGCGGCCTCGGTCCGGTAGGTGTCGGGGACCGTCCAGCCGTCCAGGGCGCGGGTCAGGGCACGCAGGCCCTCGCGCGCGTCGGCGACCAAGGGGACGGCGCTGAGCTTGGCCGCGTCGAACGACGCGACGTTGAGGTTCACGAACCGCACGTCCGGACGCGCGAACAGGCTGTTCGAGGCGGTGGTGAAGTCGCTGTAGCGGGTGCCGACGCCGAGCACGACGTCCGCCTCGCGGGCGAGCGCGTTGGCGGCCGTGGTGCCGGTCGCGCCGACCGCGCCGACCGACTGCGGGTGGTCCCACGGCAGCGAGCCCTTGCCCGCCTGGGTCTCGGCGA
>NZ_JBFAOF010001495.1:0-1223 GCF_040675125.1 Spirillospora sp. NPDC049652
CACGTGGTCGCCGGGCCGCACGCTGGTGGTCAACTGGACGCCCGACTGCGGCGTCTGCGCCGAGTGCCTGCGCGGCGAGCCGTACCTGTGCATGGGCTTCATCGGCGCGGCGTTCTCCGAGCCCCGGTTCAAGCTCGGCGACGGCACCCCCGCGTTCGGGATGGCGGGCGTCGGCACCTGGGCCGAGGAGGTCGTGCTGCCCCACCAGGGCGTCATCAAGATCGCCGAGGACGTGCCGTTCGAGTACGCCGCGCTGCTCGGCTGCGGCATCCCGACCGGCGTCGGCGCGGCCTTCCACACCGCCAAGGTGCGGCCGGGCTCGAAGGTCGCGGTCGTCGGCGCGGGCGGCGTCGGCCTGTCGGTGATCCAGGGCGCCCGGATCTGCGGCGCGTCCACGATCCTCGCGGTCGACCCGAACGAGGCCAAGCACCCGGTCGCCAAGCAGTTCGGCGCGACGCACGCCGCGACCCTGGAGAACCTGGAGGAGACCAAGGGGCTGCTCACCCTCGGCCAGGGCTTCGACCAGGTCTTCGAGGTGGTCGGCAAGTCCAGCGCGATCACCACGGCGTGGAACCTGACCCGGCGCGGCGGCGACGTGATCGTCGTCGGCGCGGGCGCGGCCGACGACAACTGGGAGATGTCGGCGTTCTCGCTGCTGTTCGAGGGCAAGAACGTCAAGTCGTCGCTGTACGGCGGCAGCGACCTCAAGCGCGACATCCCGATGTTCGTCGACCTGTGGCGCGCCGGGAAGCTGGACCTGGACGGCCTGATCAGCCGGCGGATCCGGTTCGAGGACCTGAACGACGCCCTGGGGGCGCTGGCCAGGGGCGACGTCATCCGCCAGGTCGTGCTGTTCGACTGACCCGGCTTCCGCTCCCCGGACGCGCGCTCCGCCCGACCAGGCTCGGTTCGGGCGGGCGCGCGTCCGGCTGAACCGGGATGTTCCGGACGTCGTTCGCGGCGGGAGCCGCAGCGGCGGCCCCGGCCTCGACGGGCGCCCAAGATGAGGGTGCGCTGAGAGTTCCGAGCGGCGGCTACCGTGATGATCGAGGGCGTGCCATGCTGGCACGGTCGGTCGGACGGAACCCCAGGGAGCATGGTTTGACCAGGTCAGCGGCGGGTGGTCGGGTGGCGGCGATCGCCGCCGGCGCGTACCACCCGGACGGGCCGGCAGTCCCGGACATGTCCCAACAAAAGTAAGATCAAAACACTTAACACCAGAC
>NZ_JBFAOF010001496.1:0-1221 GCF_040675125.1 Spirillospora sp. NPDC049652
CTCGCGGAGGC
Organism: Spirillospora sp. NPDC049652; assembly: GCF_040675125.1. Classification (NCBI taxonomy): domain Bacteria; kingdom Bacillati; phylum Actinomycetota; class Actinomycetes; order Streptosporangiales; family Thermomonosporaceae; genus Spirillospora; species Spirillospora sp. NPDC049652. The sequence goes on from NZ_JBFAOF010001496.1 coordinate 12, forward strand.
GGCGCGGCGCGCGGTCACCCAGCCCGTCCGGCAGGGCGTGGACGTCGCGCGCGGCCTGGGCATGGCGCGCGGCCTCGGCCTGGCGCGTGGGCTCGGCCTCGCGGGCGGGGCGGCGGCACCGCCCGAACCGGACGCGGCCGGAACGCTGCGGCGGTTCGGGAAGTTCGCGCTCGGCGCGGGACGGGCGACGGCGCGGTTCACGCGTCCGGCGGCGGCGTCGCTGAACGGCCCGATCGGGCCGCACCGCCGCTGGTACTGGCAGACCGTCCCGCTGGACGAGGCGAAGGCGGTGAAGCGCTCCCTCGGGGGGACGGTCAACGACGTGGTGCTCGCCGCCGTGACCGCCGGATACCGCGACCTGCTGAACGCGCGCGGCGTCCTCGCGCCCGACACCGTCGTCCGGTCGGCGGTCCCGGTGTCGGTGCGCGAGCCGGGCGGGCACGGGGTGATGGACAACCGGGTCGCGGCGGTTTTCGTGAACCTGCCCGCAGGGGTGGACGACCCGGTCGAGCGGTTGCGCCGCATCCGCGCGCAGACCGAGGACGTGAAGCGCAGCGAGCAGGCGGCGGGCACCCGGACGCTCACCCGCCTCACCGACACCGCCGTCGCGCCCGCGCTGCTGTCGCTCGCCGCGCGGGCGCCGGTGCGGCTGCGGCAGGGGCTCGTCCAGACGGTGACGACGAACGTGCCCGGGCCCGACTTCCCGCTGTACGTGATGGGGCGACGCCTGCTCGAACTGCACCCGTACGTCCCGCTGACCGGCGGCATCCGGGTCGCGACGGCGGTCATCAGCTACTGCGGGACGCTGTACTTCGGGATCACCGCCGACTTCGACGCGATGCCCGACCTGGAGACGTACGCGAAAGGCGCTTCCGCCGGTGTCGCCGAGCTGCTCGCGCTGGCATGACCGTATCCGGACATGCCGTAACTCATCGAAGTCAGAAAGGATCAGCGACGTCGCGGCTCGCTGGGAACAGGGTGCAGGCTGGGCCGGAGGGTGCGGCATGCCCCTAACGGACCTCCCGAAAACGTTCCGAGACTGTGCCCCGGACCGCACTCGGGAATATCCTGGCAAAGGATGGCCAACGGCCTCTTGCCGGGTTCTCCCGGGGAGGTGACGACGATGAGCTGGTTCCGTACCGGAGCGCGGCGCCGCGCCGCCACGGACGGTGGTGCAGATCGGACGAGCACACGACTGAACACCAGTCAC
>NZ_JBFAOF010001497.1:0-1213 GCF_040675125.1 Spirillospora sp. NPDC049652
GCCGCGCCCATCCCCATCGGCGGACGGCCCGGCTCCGGGCCCCGCGCCGGACCCTGGTTCGGGTTCGGAATCGGGCTCTGCCCCATCCGCGGAGCCATGCCCTGACCCGGCGCCACGCCCTGCCCCGGTCCCCTGCCCTGGCCCGGTGCCGGCCTCATGGCCGGGTCGTGGGGTGAACCAGTTCCCGGACCCGGCGAGCCCGGACGTCCCGGCATCGGCATCTGGACCGTCGGCTGGCGGCTCTGACCCGGCTGGGGGCCAGCCGTCCCGAAGGGTGGCGCGGGAGTCGCGCCCGGGTGGGGCGGACGGCCCGCTGCCGTTTCCGGACGCGTGGCGTCCTGCGGCTGTGCCGGACCCGGCCTGCCGGCGTGCCCCTGCTGCCCCTGCTGACCCGGGTGTGCCGGTCGGCCCTGGTCCGGTCGGGGAGGTGTCCCCTGCCCGTCCCAGCGTGTGTTCGGAGGGGGCTGCCGGTATCCGGGCGGAGGGGTCTGCCCCTGCGGCGGTCCCGGAGGCCCCTGACGGCCCTGAGGAGGCCCCTGGGGGTGTCCCGGCGGGGGCGTCTGCCGGCCCTGCTGCGGAGCCTGCGGGTGCGCCTGGGCCCCCGGCTCCTGCCGGTAGCCCTGCTCCGGTCGGTAGTCCTGCTCCCGTTCCGGGTTCGGGTAGCCCGGAGTCTCCTGCGACCAGGGGTTCTGCTCCGGGGTAGTAGGCCCCCGGCGCTCCGGCCGCTGGTTCCGTTCCGGTCCGTCCGTCACCGGCTGCCTCCGCTTTCCGGCGGCGCCTCGCTCGCATGGCCCGCACTCCGACGCCCACGAAGAGTACGGCAAGTGCGCCGCCCGTGATGACGAGCGACGTCCGTCCGTACCCGGTCGTCCGGACGGTGATCACGTGGGGCTCGCCGTACTCCGAGCCGTCGGCCGACACCAGCTGGACCAGCAGCCGGAACCGGCCGTTGCCGTTGGCGGTGACCGGCAGGTTGCGGGTGACCTTGTCGCCCGGCCCGAGATCGATCGGGGAGCGCCCCTCCAGCTTGCCGATCTGGAGCTTGGCGGTGTTCTCCGACGAGACGTTGACGACCACCCGGACGGTCTGGTCCGGCAGGTCGTTGGCGACCGTGATGTGCACCATGCCCGAGTTGCCGGCCAGCCCGGTCGGCCCGCTGATCACGCGCACCTGGCCGGTGTCGCCGCGCGTCTCGCACACCGCCTGCGCGATG
>NZ_JBFAOF010001498.1:0-1213 GCF_040675125.1 Spirillospora sp. NPDC049652
TTCAGACGTGGGCTTTTCGGTTCGCGGGGGTCGAGCGCCTTGCTCACCCACTTCCCTGGGCCGGGGCCCCACGGTGGGGCGGGGCGGCGCGGCCGGCCCCCGGGCCCCCGCGCCCGGCCGCGGATCAGGCGGTGCCCGCGCCGTCCACGGCGAGGACGGCGCCCGAGACGAAGGCGGCGGCGTCGCTGGCGAGGAACGCCACGGTGCTCGCGATGTCGCGCGGGGTGCCGATGCGGCCGAGCGGCCGGTCGGCGGCGTCGGCGTAGAACGTCTCGACCGACTCTCCGAGCTGCGCCGCCTCGTCGGCGAGCATCCCGGTGGCCGTGTCGCCCGGGCACACGCAGTTGACGCGGATCTTCTGCGGACCGTGGTCGATCGCCATCGCGCGGGTCATGTTGACGACCGCCCCCTTCGACGCACAGTACGATACGGCCTGCGCGCCGCCCTGGATGCCCCATCCGGAGCCGGTGTTGACGATGCTCCCGCCGCCCGCCTCGGCCATCAGCGGGACGGCGTACCGGCTCATCAGCATGATCGACTTGATGTTGACCGCCATCACCAGGTCCCAGTCGTCCTCGGTGATCTCGCACACGGTCGAGCGGCGGATGATCCCGGCGTTGTTGAACAGCACGTCGAGGCCGCCGAACGCCTCCTTCGCCAGGCCGACCGTCCGCTCGCAGTCGGCGGCCTTCGACACGTCGCAGTGCGAGAACAGCGCGTTCGGGATGGCCTTGGCGGCCTCCTCCCCCGCGTCGGCGTTCAGGTCGGCGAGCACGACGGACGCGCCGAGCTCGGCGAGCAGTTCGGCGGTGGCGCGGCCGATTCCGGACGCGGCGCCGGTCACGACGGCGCGCTTGCCGGTCAGGTCGATCATCTTCAGGCTCCTTGGACGGGGTAGCGGGCGGTGCGGCCGCGGCCGGTGATCACGGGGCGGTAGCCGGCGAGGGCGCGGTCCAGTTCGGGGTCTCCGGTGTCGAGCAGCAGGGGGCGGCCGCCGAGCGCGGCGAGCTTGGCCTCGGTCGCGACGGCCAGCAGCCGGTCCGGTCCGGCGGCGCGCAGCACCTCGGGCGCGATCTGCTGGTTGCCCCGGCCGAGCAGGAAGCCCTGCCCGCCGATCGGGGTGACCGCGATCCAGGTGCCGGCCGGGTCGGCCGCGACGAGGCGGGTGAGTTCGGCGGCGTTGACGTCGGCGGCGGCGAACCGCCCGGCGCGC
>NZ_JBFAOF010001499.1:0-1210 GCF_040675125.1 Spirillospora sp. NPDC049652
CACCGGCGCCCCGGCGTCCGGGAGCGCGATGTGGCCGCTGATCATCAGCTCCTCGTCCCGGTCGTTCCAGGTCAGCGTGTCGGCCTGGCAGTCGCCGGCGGTGCGCGGCTCGCCGCCGACGTCCAGGGCGAGCTGGCCGTGCCGGTCGAAGTAGACCGTGACCGGGGTGGAGCCGGGCAGGAACCGGCGCTGCGGGATGCCGTCGAGCGGGGCCGCCGCGCCCGGCCGCAGCGGCGTGACGCGCGCGCCGTCCGGTGACTCCAGGGACAGGTCGAGGTCCCAGACGCCGTGCGGGAGGACCGCGCCGGACAGCGCCGTCGCCGGGTCGACGGCCGCCTCGAACGCGGTCCCGTCGTCGTCGTGCGCGGGGACGGCGGTGACGGGCAGCACCCGCTCGCCGTCCCGCTCGCGCACCAGCACGACCAGGTCGGGCGGGGACACCCGGACGCCGGGCACCCGCCCGCGCAGCCGCAGCACGCCGTCCGCCCAGGCCACCTCGGTCAGGTACGGCTCGTCCACGGTTCCCCCCGGCGTTCGGTCGGCTGCAAGAGATCATCTACCCGGACCGGCGGCGGCCCGCTTCGGGGGCCGCCCAGGGGGCCGCCCCGGGAGCCGCGGGTCATGGGACGACCGTCACCGGCCAGCGCCCGGCGCGGACCAGCCGCACCGCCACCGACCCGATCAGCCTGTGCCCGGCCTGCGCCGACGCGCCGACCACCACGGCGTCGGCGCGCTCCTCGTCAGCGATCTTGGACAGCACCGCGGCCGGGTCGCCGGTCTCGGTGCGCAGCTCGTGGGAGACCGGGGCGCGCCCGGCCGCCCTGCGCAGCTCGGCGCGCAGGTCCGCGGTGATCTCCTCGCCCGCCTCGCGCACGGCCGCCGCGCCGCCGGGCGTGAGCGTGGCCACCGCCGCCACCGACATCACGTACACCAGCACGAGCCGCGCGCCGGACCTGCGGGCGAGGCCCCAGGCGTACGCGGCGGCGTTGAGGGACGTCGCGGTGCCGTCCACACCGCACACGATGACCTTCGGCCCGTCGGTGGCCAGTTCGAACACGCCTTCAGGTTAGCGGGGCAGGAGCCGTGCCAGAAGGCGGGGCAGGTGAAGGTGTCCCCCGTCGAGCGCGGCGTACATCTCCTCCAGCCCGGCGAAGCCGAGGTCGCGGGCCACGGCGAGGGCGTCGCCGCGGGCCTCGGCGGCGAGCAGGTC
>NZ_JBFAOF010001500.1:0-1210 GCF_040675125.1 Spirillospora sp. NPDC049652
TGGCGTCCGAGCCGTTCGACCACACCTCGACGCTGCGGCTGCTGGAACGGCTGACGGGCGTGCGGGTGCCGAACCTGACGTCGTGGCGGCGCAAGGCGTTCGGCGACCTCACCTCGGCGCTCGGGGTGACGCGCGCGGCGCGTCCGCCGAAGCTGCCGGACACCAAGAAGGAGCTGCGGCGGGCGGTGGACGAGATCGCCCGCCTGCCCGCGCCGCCGCTGCCGGGGGGCACGCAGACGCCGCCGCGCCAGCGGTCCGGGTCCCGGCCCCGGCCGAGGCGCTGAGTCCGCCGGACGACGAGAGGGAGGCAGAGGATGCCGTTCAAATTCGACCGGCGGGCCGGGCTCGTGGCGGGCCTGCTGGTCCTCGCGGGCGCGGCGTGGCCCGCGGCGAGTGCGCTCGGACTGGGCGGCGGCGGGGCGACGCCCCCGCCGCCGCATCCGGCCAACACGCCGGTGAACCCGGACGCCTGGACGCCCGCGCCGCACGCGGACAAGCGGCTGCGGCCCGAGCCGGGCGCCCCGCAGGGGTTCGTGTCGCTGTCGTCGCAGGGCCGGGTCGCGCAGGTGGACGTCGCCACGCACATGATCGTCGCGACGAGGATCCGGACGGACTCGGCGCACGGGGTGGCGGTGACGCCGGACGGCCTGAAGGCGTACGTCGCCGACACCGGGCAGTACGACGTGGCCGCCGTGGACGTCGCGTCCGGCAAGGCCACGAAGATCTTCGTGGGGCCGTACCCGCAGGCGGTGGCGGTCGCGCCCGGCGGGCGCGCGGTGTACGCGGCGGTGACCGGCGGGGACACCGGCGCGGGCGGCGCGGACGAGGTGAAGGTCATCGACACGGGCACCGACCGGGTCACCCGGACGATCAAGGTGGGCACCGCGCCGCGCCAGGTCGCCTTCTCCCCCGACGGCCGCCGCGCGTACGTCTCCTACGCGGGCGGCGTCGGCGTCATCGACACCGGGGCGGGCAAGGTCGTCCGGCGGATCGGGGGCATGGCCGCCGCGCAGGGCGTCGCGGTCACCCCGGACGGCCGCCGGCTGCTGGTCACCGACCCGCGCGGCGGCCGGACGTGGCTGGTGGACGCCGCGTCCGGCAAGGTCACCGCGAAGATCGCCACACCGGACCAGCCGTGGGGCGTCGCGGTGACGCGCGACGGCCGCCGGGCGTACGTGGCGCGGATGAACGCCGACTCGGTCGCGGCGCG
>NZ_JBFAOF010001501.1:0-1210 GCF_040675125.1 Spirillospora sp. NPDC049652
GCGCGCTTCCGCCAGCCGCGCCTCGACCTCGGCGACGGCGTCCGCCGGGCCGCCGAGGACGCACAGGTTCGGGCCGTTCACGGCGGCCACCCGGACGTCCCGCGTGAGGTACGCGGCGGCGTCCGCCTCGGCCATCGGGACGGCCAGCATCGCGCCCGGCGGCAGCCCGTCGATCAGCTCCGCCCGCCGCGCCACCAGGCGCAGCGCGTCCGGCAGCGTGAAGACCCCGGCCAGGCACGCCGCGACGTACTCGCCGAGGCTGTACCCGATCAGCGCGTCCGGCCGGACGCCGTGCGCCTCCCAGAGCCGGGCGAGGGCGTAGCCGGTGACGAACGCGGCGGGCTGCGCGTAGCGGGTGCGTCGCAGCAGCTCGGCCGGTTCACCGGGACCGGCAGGTGCGGAGGGCCGGCGGCCCAGCATGGCGCGGAGGTCGGGGCCGGACGCCTCCGCCGTCTTACCGGACACCGGGTACAGCAGGTCGCGGATGTCGCGTCCGAGCAGGGGTTTCAGCAGGTCGGCGCACTCGTCCACGGCGGCCCGGAAGGCCGGTCGCGTCGTGTACAGGCCGTGGCCGAGCCCCCGGTTCTGGTCCCCGACCCCGGGGATCAGGAACGCCACGGACGGCCGGGACGGCGGCACCGGCCCCCCGGTGCGGACGGCGCGCGGGTCGCGGGCCGCGAGCGACTCGGCCGCCTCGGCGGAGTCGGCCGCGACGACCGTCCGGCGGTGGGCGAAGGCGCGCCGCCCGCGCGACAGCGTGTGCTCGACCGCCGCGAGGTCGGCCCCGGGATGGGTGGCCAGGTGCGCGGCGATCCGGTCGGTCTGCTCCTCCAGCGCCCGCTCGGTGCGGGCCGAGAGACGCAGCACCCGCACCCCGGACGGACCGGCCGGCGCGTCCACGGGCGGGGCCTCTTCGAGGACGACGTGGGCTCCCGTGCCGCCCATGCCGAACGAGCTGACGCCCGCGCGGCGCGGTCCGTCGCGGCGGGGCCACTCCCGCGGCTCGCGCGCGACGGTGAAGGGCCCGGCGGCGAAGTCGATCTCGGTGTTGGGGCGGTCGTGGTGCAGGCTCGGCGGGATCAGGCCGTGCCGCAGCGCCAGCACCGTCTTGATCAGCCCGGCGACGCCGGCGGCGGCGTGGGTGTGCCCGATGTTGGTCTTCACCGAGCCGAGCGCGCAGCCGCCGGGGACCGCGCCGGCGGCCCGGAAC
>NZ_JBFAOF010001502.1:0-1206 GCF_040675125.1 Spirillospora sp. NPDC049652
GTCGCGGGCGCCGACGCCCCGCCCGTCCCGCCGCCCGCACCGGCGGTGATGGCGGCCGAGCCCGCAATGCCGGGCGCCGCCGCCGGGACGGCCGGCGCGGCAGCGGGCGGGCCGCGGCTCCTGCGGTTCGCCAGCTGCATCGTCACCGACGCCGTGGACGCCATGCGCTACGACTGGGACCGCGATCAGGGCCGGTTCAGCTTCTTCCTGGACCCGCAGATCCCCTACGTGGTCGGCGCGCACGCGGAGATCGTGGTGGACCGCCTGCTGGACGGGACGGGCCTGCGCCGCAGCGACATCGCGCACTGGCTCGTCCACTCCGGCGGCAAGAAGGTGGTGGACGCGGTCGTGGTGAACCTCGGCCTGCGCCGCCACGACGTGCGGCACACCACCGGGGTGCTGCGCGACTACGGGAACCTGTCCAGCGGCTCGTTCCTGTTCTCCTACGAGCGGCTCGTCCGCGAGGGCGTCACCCGGCCCGGGGACCACGGGGTGCTGATGACGATGGGGCCGGGCTCCACGCTCGAGACCGCGCTGGTGCAGTGGTGAGAGGGGACCCGGTGACGAGAGGGGACGACGTGATCGACGAACTGGAGCTGCGGGTGGACGGCTCGCGGCCGTTCGACGCCGAGACGGTCGCGGCGGCGGCCGCGGTCTGCGACCGGGCCGAGGACCACGGCGGGCCCGGCGTCGTGCTGGTGCACGTGTCGGGCACGCCGGAGCCGGGCTGGACCGGCGCGCTCGACCTGCCGACCGTCAACCGGTGGGAGCGGGTGTTACGGCGGCTGGAGCGGTTACCGATGACGACGGTGGCGGTCGCCGCGGGCGACTGCGGCGGCGCGGCGCTGGACGCGCTGCTGGTCACCGACCGGCGGCTCGCCCGCCCCGGGACCCGGCTGCTGGTGCCGTCCGACGGCGCCGCGACCTGGCCCGGCCTGGCGGTGTTCCGGCTGGTCAACCAGGCGGGCGCGGGACGGGTGCGCGGGGCGGTGCTGTTCGGCGCGCCCATCACCGCCGACGAGGCCGCCCGGATCGGGCTCGTCGACGAGGTCACCGACGACCCGGCGGTCGTCCTGACCGAGCTGGCCGCCCGGGACGGCGGCTTCTCGGGCCCGGAGCTGTCGATCCGCCGCCAGCTGATGTTCGACGCGGTCACCACCAGCTACGAGGACGCGCTGGGCGCGCACCTGGCCGCGTGCGACCGGG
>NZ_JBFAOF010001503.1:0-1206 GCF_040675125.1 Spirillospora sp. NPDC049652
CGCCGCCTGGTCGAGGACCTCGTCCGCCGCCCCGGGCACGGTGTCGCGCCGCTGCTCGCCGCCCGCCTGGACGGCCTGACCGAGCGCGAGGCCGAGATCCTCCGCCTGGTCGCCCGCGGCCTGTCCAACGCCGAGATCGCCGGGGCGCTCGTGGTCAGCGAGTACACGGTGAAGACGCACGTGAGCCGTGTCCTGGCCAAGCTCGGCCTGCGCGACCGCGTCCAGGCCGTCGTGTTCGCCTACGAATCCGGCCTCGTCACCCCCGGCGCCCCCTGACGCTTCGGCGGGGTCGTCCGGACGGAGTACGGCAGGGATCGGGCTCGCGCCGGACGCGGGCGAAGGGCCGCCCGGCGAACGATCGAGGGCATGAGAACCGTACTGATCGGCCTGGTCGTGCTGTCGGGCGCGCTGTTCGCCCTCGGCACCGGCCTGCATCCGGTCTTCGTGTTGACGTGGCTCGCGCCCCTCCCACTGCTGTGGGCGACGGCGCGGATGAGCGGACGCGTGGCCTTCGCCGCCTCGGCCGCCGTGTGGACGGCCGGGCAGGCGCCGATGGTGGGCTACTACCACGGCGTCCTCGAAACCCCGGTTCCGCTGGTCGTGGCGATCCTCGCCGGTCCCGCGCTGGTGTTCGGCGGGCTGGCGGCCGTCCACCGGCGGCTGGTGCTGGCCGACCGTCCGCTGCGGGCGGCCGGAGTGTTCGCCGCCGGATGGACGTCGCTGGAGTACGCCCTGTCGCTCGCCATGCCGCACGGCGCCTGGTGGAGCCTCGCCTACACGCAGGCGGACGTCGGGCCGGTGATCCAGGTGGTGTCGGTGACCGGGGTCTGGGGCGTGACGTTCCTGCTCATGGGCGTCCCGGCGGCCGTCGCCACGATGCGTCCGCGTGCGGTCGGGACGGCCGCGGCGCTGCTCGGGACCGTCCTCGGGTTCGGGGCGGTGCGGATGGCGACGGCCCCGCGTCCGGACGGCGAGACCGTGGCCCTGCTCGCGACCGAGCACCCCAACGACGAGATCGACATGGCCGCCCCCGAGGGACGGGCGCTCCTCGCCGCCTACGTCACCCAGGCCCGGACGATCAAGGCCGCCGCGATCGTCCTGCCGGAGAAGAACTTCGTCGCCGACGACCGCACCCTGCCGCTGCTGACCGGGCCGCTGGCGCGGCTGGCGGCCGAGCGGCGCACGGTCGTCGTCGCCGGGGTCACC
>NZ_JBFAOF010001504.1:0-1204 GCF_040675125.1 Spirillospora sp. NPDC049652
TCCGCCTGCTGCGGCAGAAGCGCTACCACGGCATGGACGTGGTGGCGGTGTGCCTGCCCCCGGACGACACCGGCGGGCCCGTCCGCAAGGTCCCGGTCGGCGGTGACTTCAGCCAGGTCGCGCAGGTGGTGGAGCGGATCGGCGCCGACTCGGTCGCCGTCCTCGCCTGTCCGGAGATGGACGGCGTCGCGCTGCGCCGGCTGGCCTGGCAGATCGAGCGCGACGACGTCGAGCTCGCCGTCGCGCCCGCGCTGATGGACGTGGCGGGCCCGCGCATCTCGATCCGCCCGGTCTCGGGGCTGCCGCTGCTGCACGTGGAGCACCCCGAGCTGGACGGCGTCCGCAAGGCGCTCAAGAACCTGCTCGACCGGGTCGGCGCGGGGCTGGCGCTGCTGCTGCTGAGCCCGCTGCTGCTGGCCGTCGCGGTGGCGGTCAAGGCGACCGACGGCGGCCCGGTGCTGTTCCGGCAGGTCCGGGTGGGCCGGGGCGGGCGCACGTTCACCGTGCTGAAGTTCCGCACGATGGTGGAGGACGCCGAGCGCCGCAAGGCCGAGCTGGTGGACGAGAACGAGCACGACGGCGTGCTGTTCAAGATGCGCTCGGACCCGCGGGTCACCTCGGTGGGACGGCTGCTGCGGCGCTACTCGCTGGACGAGCTGCCCCAGCTCATCAACGTGCTGCGCGGGGAGATGTCGCTGGTCGGCCCGCGTCCGCCGCTGCCCGACGAGGTCGCCCGGTACGGCGGCGACGTGTACCGGCGGCTGGTGGTCCGGCCGGGGCTGACGGGGCTCTGGCAGGTGAGCGGGCGGTCCGACCTGAGCTGGGAGGAGTCGGTCCGGCTCGACCTGCGGTACGTGGACAACTGGTCGCTGGCGATGGACCTGCAGATCATGTGGAAGACCTGGTCGGCGGTCTTCCGCGGCTCCGGCGCCTACTGAGCGGCGCCGCTCGGCCGGGTGCCGGTGCCGGGTGCCGGTGTCCGAGTGTCCGCCGGGACCCGGTGTGGGGCCGCCGCCGGGGGCCGTGAGAGGATTCCTCACCCAACTGATCGACTGAGTCGGGAATGGCGGCGACGGATGACGGACCACGCACTGGCGGCCGAGCTGGCGACGGAGGCGGATGCTCCGATGCTCCGTGGAGGGTCCGGGCCCTGTCGTCGTACGAGCGGCGGCTTCGCGGCTACGCCCGGCGCGGTACCGCGGTC
>NZ_JBFAOF010001505.1:0-1195 GCF_040675125.1 Spirillospora sp. NPDC049652
GTCATGGCCCGCATCTCGCCCAGCAGTTCGTCGGGCACCCGGTAGCCCGGACGGCTGATCGCGCTGCTCGCCGCGTCGGCCGAGCCGCGCCGTTCGCGCCGCTTCGTCCCGGCTCCGTCGGGACGGCTCGACCCGGCGCGGACCGTCCGCGAGGCGCTCCGGCGCGGGGGCGAGCCGGCGGTCCTCCGCCACCGCGTCCACCGCAGCCGGCCGCGCCGCCTCGTCCTGCTGGTGGACGTGTCCGGCTCGATGTCGCCCTACGCCGACGCCCTGCTCCGCTTCGCCCACGCCTGCGTCCGCGCGTCCACCGGGGCGGCGGCGCGCCGGGTGGAGGTGTTCAGCGTGGGGACGCGGCTGACCCGGCTGACCCGCGAACTGGGGCACCGCGACCCGGACGCGGCGATGCGCGCTGTCGCGGACGCCATTCCGGACTGGAGCGGCGGGACGCGGCTCGGCGAGGAGCTGAAGGAGTTCCTGGACCGGTTCGGGCAGCGGGGGCTCGCGCGCGGCGCGGTCGTCGTCATCGCCTCGGACGGCTGGGAGCGCGGCGACGCGGCCCTGCTCGGCGCGCAGACCGCCCGGCTCGCCCGGCTGGCGCACCGGGTGGTCTGGGCGAACCCGCACAAGGCGCGGCCCGGGTACGCGCCGGTGACCGCGGGCATGGCGGCAGCCCTCCCGCACCTTTCCGCGTTCACCTCCGGGCACAGCCTGGCCGCGCTGGAGGAGCTCGCCCGACTGATCGGAGACCCGGGCCATGCGTGACGTGCTCGACGACATCGCCTCCTGGTACGCGTCCGGGCGGACGTTCGGCCTGGCCACCGTGGTCGGGACGTTCCGCAGCGCGCCGCGTCCGCCGGGCGCGGCGATGGCGGTGTCGGCGGACGGCGAGGCCGCGGGCAGCGTGTCCGGCGGATGCGTCGAGGGCGCGGTGTACGAGCTGGCGCGGGAGGTCATGGAGTCGGGGCGGCCGGTCGTCCAGCGGTACGGGGTGACCGACGACGACGCGTTCGCGGTCGGCCTGACCTGCGGCGGCATCCTGGACGTGCTGGTCGAGCCGGTCGACGCGGCGTCCTTTCCGGAGTTCGGCGAGGTCGTGTCCGCGATCAGGGAGCACCGTCCGGTCGCGGTCGCGACCGTCGTGGCCGGGCCGGGCCGGATCGGCGCCCGCCGCGTGATCTGGCCGGCCGCCGCTCCG
>NZ_JBFAOF010001506.1:0-1194 GCF_040675125.1 Spirillospora sp. NPDC049652
CTCACTCAGTCTCCCCCACTGGTCCTGTCTCCTTTGTGTGGCCGCGGGCCCGGGCCCCGGCCCCCCCGCCGGGGGGGGGCGCGGGCCCGCGCCCGCTTTCCCGCCGCCCGCACCGCCCTTCGAGGCCGCTCGCGCGGCCGGGAACGGCCGGGGGAGCGGGACCGGCGCGGTTACGGGACCGGACGGCCCGGCTGCTACGCTCGTCGGCCACGACCGCTCCACGCGCGCGGGCGGCGCGGCTTGGTGGGAGCCCCCCGGAATGTCACAGACCCCTGTGTTGGACCTGCGCGGCATCGACAAGAGTTTCGGGCCGGTCCGCGTCCTCCAGCAGGTCGACTTCACCGCCTACGCGGGTGAGGTGACCGCGCTCGTCGGCGACAACGGCGCGGGCAAGACGACGCTGGTGAAGTGCATCGGCGGGATCCACCCCATCGACGGCGGCGAGTACCTGTTCGACGGGCGCCCGGAGCGCCCGAACTCCCCCCGCGAGGCCGCCGCGCTCGGCATCGAGGTCGTCCACCAGGACCTCGCGCTCGCCGACAACCTCGACATCGTGCAGAACATGTTCCTCGGCCGCGAACGCCGCCGCGGGCTGCTGCTGGACGAGCCCGCGATGGAGGAGCTGGCGCGCCGGACGCTCGCCGAGCTGTCGGTGCGGACGATCGGGTCGGTCCGGCGGAGGGTGTCGGAGCTGTCCGGCGGGCAGCGGCAGACCGTCGCGATCGCGCGCGCGGTGCTGTGGGACTCGCGCGTGGTCGTGCTGGACGAGCCGTCCGCCGCGCTCGGCGTCGCGCAGACCCAGCAGGTGCTGGAGATCGTCCGGCGGCTCGCCGACCAGGGCCTCGCGGTCGTGCTGATCTCGCACAACATGAACGACGTGTTCGCGGTGGCGGACCGCATCACCGCGCTCTACCTCGGCCGCACGGTCGCGCAGGTGCGCGCCGCCGACGTCACGCACGCCCAGGTCGTCGAGCTGATCACGGCCGGGCGCAGCGAGTCGCTGGGGATCCCCGGATGAAGGCGGGACCGTCACAGGAGGACATCCGGCGGCACAACCTCGGCACGCTGCTGCGGTACGTCCATGTCCGCGGCCCGGCGTCGCGGGCGACGCTCGCCGAGTCGCTCGGCCTGAACCGCAGCACGATCATGGCGCTGACGGCCGACCTCACCGCGGCCGGGCTCGTCCGCGAGGAG
>NZ_JBFAOF010001507.1:0-1194 GCF_040675125.1 Spirillospora sp. NPDC049652
GTCGCCAGCCCGCGCACCCGCGTCGCCCGCTCGCTCCCGCCGCCGGACGAGGGAGTGCCGTACTCGGGCCCGTACACCGGGACGGGCTGGAACATCGCCAGCGACCTGGACGAGCAGACCGAGCTCGGCGCGGTGTTCGCCCGCACGCTGATCCGCGCCCAGCTCCGCACGGCGCTGTGCACCGGCGGCCTGGTGCTGCTGGTCGTCGCCCTGCTGCCGTTGCTGGAGCTCCTGCCGGGCGAGTCGCACGCCCGCCTGCTCGGGCTGCCGCTGCCGTGGCTGGAGCTCGCCGCAGGGATCCAGCCGCTGTGGATCTTCGCCGCGCGCCGCCAGGCCCGGCTCGCCGAGTCCGCCGAGCACGACTTCGCCCACCTGGTGGGCCGCTCATGACCGGTCGGGCCGTCCCGTCCGTCCGGGGTTTCCGGACCGTCCGGGACGCGCGCCCGGGCGGGCGGACGGCGCGGCGCGGCGGGCGACGGTGACCGGGGTCGCGCTCGCCGTCGCGCTGTCGGTGCTGACGGTGGTGGCCGCGACGCTCGGGTTCGGGTCGGTCGGCCGCCGCTCCGGCGCCACCGCCTCCGACCTGATGGTCGCCTCGCGCGGCGTGGCGCCGCTGTGGAACGCCTCGGCGATCAGCAGCGAGTACATCTCGGCGGCGGCGTTCCTCGGCACCGCCGGGCTCGTCCTCGCCTACGGCTCCGACATGCTCTGGCTGCCGGTCGCCGCGACCGGCGGGTTCGTGCTGCTCGTCGCGTTCGTCACCGCGCCGCTGCGGCGCTCCGGCGCGTACACGATCTCCGACTTCGCCGAGTGGCGGCTCGGGTCGGTCGCGGTGCGGCGGACGGTGTCGGCCTGCGTCTGCTTCATCGGCTGGTTCTACCTGCTGCCGCAGTTCCAGGGCGCGGGCGTCACGCTGCGGGTGCTGACCGGGGCGCCGGTCTGGGCGGGCTGGGCCCTGGTCGTCGCGGTCGTGCTCGTCCTGACGCTGTCCGGCGGGATGCGCAGCATCACCGACGTCCAGGCCGTCCAGTTCTGGGTGAAGCTGGTCGCCATGGCCGTCCCGGCGGCCGCGCTGCTGGTGCTCTGGCGGCTGGACGGCGCGGACGCGCCCCCGGGCCCGCCGGTGTTCGGCCGGGCCACGACCATCCGGGTGCAGACCGAGTCGGCCGTCCGGGTGTCGGCGGCGACCGCCGT
>NZ_JBFAOF010001508.1:0-1191 GCF_040675125.1 Spirillospora sp. NPDC049652
CGCGACGCGGAAGGCGCACGCGACGCGGAAGGCGCAGGCCGCGCGGGAGGCGTAGGCCGCGCGGGAGGCGCAGGCGACGCGGGAGGGGCGCGGGGCGCGGGGGCGCGCTAGAAGACCAGGGCCTTCCAGAACTGGAAGACCGCGTGCCCGATCTGGATGATCGGCTCGTTCAGCCCGATCGTGTCGGTGATCCGGGTGACCAGGCCGAAGAACGCGCGGTTGATCGGCCCGACCCAGAGCAGCGCGATGACCAGCAGGAACATGTAGCCGCCGTACGCGCTCACCTGGTTCACCCAGCGCGGCGGCAGGAACGGCTCGACGATCCCGAAGCCGTCCAGGCCGGGGATCGGCAGCAGGTTCAGCAGCGCGGCCGTGACCTGGAGGAACGCCAGGAACGCGACACCGGACCAGAAGATCCCGTGCTCGCCGTCGGAGAAGTTCCGGTACAGCACCGCCAGCATGATCGCGAGCAGCACGTTGCTCAGCGGGCCCGCCGCCGAGACCAGGCTGTGCCGCCACCTGCCCTGGATCCGCGAGCGATCGATCCAGACCGCGCCGCCGGGCAGGCCGATCCCGCCGAGCAGGATGAACAGCACGGGGATCGCGAAGCTCAGCAGCGGGTCGGTGTACTTCGCCGGGTTCAGCGTCAGGTAGCCGCGCGTCGCGACGCTGTGGTCGCCCGCCCGGTAGGCGAGGTAGGCGTGCCCGAACTCGTGCAGGCACAGCGAGAGCACCCAGCCCGAGATCACGAACCCGAACACCGCGAGCCGTCCCGCGGCGAACTTCGTCTGCAGGATGCTCATGGTGATCTCGCCGTACCGCCAGGCGATCAGCCCGCACAGCACCGTGGCCGCGCAGATCACCAGGAAAACCGGACTCGGACGCACCGCGCGCCGGTCCCGCATGTGGTGCACCGAGCCCATGCCTCGCCGTCCTCCCCCCGGTCGTTCCCGACCGCTTCGACGGTACCGCGTCCCGGGCGCGCCCCGACCCGCCCGAGCACGCCCCGACCCGCCCGCCGTCCGCCGCCGGCCCGTCCGCCCCGGCTCCGCGCGCCCGTCCCGTCCGCCGCCGGCCCGTCCGCGCCGCCCTCACCCGCGCGCCCCCCCCGCGCCGGGCTGGGGGGGGCGGGCCCGCTCGCCGGGCCGGCGGGGGTGGGCCGGAGGGGCCGGGTGGGCGCCACACAGCGCG
>NZ_JBFAOF010001509.1:0-1189 GCF_040675125.1 Spirillospora sp. NPDC049652
GCCGCGACGGCGCTGGGCCGCCTCGACGACGCGGCCGCGTACCTGGCCATCGGCGTTCCCGAGGCCATGTTCGAGACGCCCTGCGCGCTGCCCTACCTGCTGGCGCGCGCCCGCTTCCGGCTCGCGACCGGCGACACCGCGGCGGCCCTGCGCGACCTGCGGGCGGGGGAGGCGCTCACCGCCGCGTGGGGCCTCGACTCCCCCGGCCTGTCGCCGTGGCACACCCGGGCCGCGGGGGCGCTCGTCGAGGCCGGCCGTCCCGAGCAGGCGGCGGCGCTGCTGGACGATCAGCTCGTCCGCGGCCCGGCGGCGGCCCGGGACCCGGACGCCGCGTCCGCCGGGTGGGCCGCCGCCGGGTACACCGGGGACGTGCTGCTCGACGAACGCGCCGAGCGGTGCGAGCACCGCGCCCGCCACCCGGCGCGCACCGCCCGTCCCGGGTCCGCGAAGACTCCGCCGGGCGGGGCCCGCAGGCGAGGCCGAGGCCGGGGTGGGGGACCGGGCCGGGGCCGCACGCCGAACTCGACCTCCCCCTCACCGACGCGCAGCGCCGCGTGGCCGAGCTGGCCGCGCTCGGCCGGACCAACCGCCAGATCGCCGCCGACCTGAACATCACCGTCAGCACCGTCGAGCAGCACCTCACGCAGGTCTACCGCAAGCTGCGCGTCACCCGGCGCGCGGACCTGCGGCCGAGACGCCACCCCGGAGCCGAGGCCGGGCCGGGCGGCGCGCCCTGCGGCGGCCCCGGCGGCGGCGCCGGCGGGCGCGTCCCGCCGGACCGGCGCTGAGCGCGTCCCGACGGCGATGACCCCGCTCCCGGAGGAACGATGATCGAGTTGCTGCACCTGACCAAGCGCTACCGGACCGGCGCGGCGGTGGACGACCTGACCGCCACGGTCGGGCCCGGCCGCGTCACCGCCCTGGTCGGCCCGCACGAGGCGGGCAAGACGACCCTGCTGCGGCTGGTCCTCGGCCTGGTCCAGCCCACCCGCGGCACCGCCACCGTGCTGGGCCGCCGGTACGCCGACCTGCCGGACCCGATGCGCCGGGTGGGCGTCCTGCTGGACCCTCCCGGCGCGCACTGCGGGCTGCGTGTCCGCGACCACCTGTTGTGGCTGGCCCGCAGCAACGGCATCCCGCGCCGCCGGGTCGCCGAGGTGTGCGGGCTGACCGGCCTGGAGGGCGCGGG
>NZ_JBFAOF010001510.1:0-1184 GCF_040675125.1 Spirillospora sp. NPDC049652
GTCCAGCGCCCGATCGCGGCGGGGGACATCGCGCCGCCCGGGCCGGGCAGCCGCGCGATCAGGCCGGCGATCGCCGGGTCCAGTTCGCGGCAGGCGTGGTCCCGCCCGTGCACCGGCCCGTGGTCCCGCCCGCGCTCCACGCGGTCCAGGCCCCGTCCCGCGCGCTCCATGTCCCGGTGCACGCGGTCGAGCACC
Source organism: Spirillospora sp. NPDC049652 (assembly GCF_040675125.1). Lineage (NCBI taxonomy): Bacteria > Bacillati > Actinomycetota > Actinomycetes > Streptosporangiales > Thermomonosporaceae > Spirillospora > Spirillospora sp. NPDC049652. The sequence goes on from NZ_JBFAOF010001510.1 coordinate 196, forward strand.
CGCCCGGCGTGGTCCAGTTCGCGGCCCGCGCGGTCCGGCTCGCGGCCGGAGTGGCCGAGGTCGCGGCCCGCGTGGTCCAGGTCCCGGCCGGACGGGTCCATCTCGCGGCCCGGGTGGTGCGGGTGCGCGTGCGGGTCGTGGCCGTCCGGGGCGGCGTGCGCGCCGGGCTGCGGTCCGCCGGCGCCGGGCTCCGGCAGTCCGGTGAACCGGCCCGCCATCCGGGCCTGCGCCTGCGCCATCTCATGTGCGCCACTGTTCGACATGCACGGCAACCTAGCCACGGCCGCGGCGTCCCGGAGGGGCGATCTCCGGCCACTTTGCCGACGCCGAACCCAACCATGTCCCCTAGGGCCAGATCCCGCGCTGCAGGACGATGTCCAGGTCAGGGGTGTTCCAGGCGTCCACGACGACGATCTGCGCGGACGGCTCGTACCAGATCCGCTCGGTGTAGACCGAGCCGGTCGCCTCGCCCTCGCGTTCGAAACACGGCACCCGCCACTGGCGGTACTCGGCCGCGCGCCGCCCCAGTTCCAGGCCCTTGGACGAGGTCTGGGACGCGCCCTTCCCGACGCCCCCGGCGACCAGGTCCGGGTGCCGGGGGCAGCTCATCGAGACCCCGGATCCGAAGGTGTCCTTCGGGTCGTACGGGCCGCCGCCGTACGCCTTGGACTCGGACTTGTCGAAGAAACTCGGGCCCATCACGGCGAAGCCGGGACAGGAGCCGAGGCTCGCGGCGGCGGGCCGCCACGCGCCGCCGGTCGGGCAGCCCCCGGCGAGCGTCACGTAGAAGCTGTCGGCGGCGCGCCCCTGGACCTCGATCGGGAACGCCTCCCAGGACGAGGGAACCCGCAGCTTGAGGCGTCCGAGCGTCAGCGCCTTGCCCGCCGCGGCCTCCCGCTCGGCGGCGGCCGTCCGCGACGAGCCCGGGCCGGTGGACGCGTAGATCCCGTAGCCGCCCGCAGCGAGGACGGCGGCCGCGGCGACGCCCG
>NZ_JBFAOF010001511.1:0-1183 GCF_040675125.1 Spirillospora sp. NPDC049652
GCAGCATCACGCCCCGCGCCGGTGCCGTGGGTGGGAAGCTGCCCGGCCGCCATTCCGCCGGCGGCCGGGCAGCAGTTGGGGTGCGTCGTGGCTAGACCATGGCACGAGGACGTGCCAGACCCGGACAAGGTGCCGATCGAGTCCATGTCGCACATGCAGGCGCTGGCCGCGGCGGTCACCGCCTACGACCAGTGGCTGGCCAACCTCCCCAGCCTCTGGCAGCCCGACGGCCGAAACGGCGACCCCGCCGCCGCAGCCACCTGGAACGAGATCTTCGCTCTGGCCATCGAGCGCGCGAGCCGACTCCGCGAGACATAGACCCGTGGTCCCCAGGCTTCATGGGTGCTGCCTTTGGGGGCCACGGACCAGACTGGGCCGTCCCGCGGCTGGGGGCTGAGGGACGGACCGGCTCGCGAGCCGTCCCGGCGCGGGGAAGCGCCGGGACGGCCGTCTACGCGGTGACAGTGACCGACCCTTTCGACGGAGAGACCGCCGATCAGGTTCGCCCTAAGGTGGTGATCATGGGAGAGAAGACCTGCGACGAGCCGCACTGCAAGGGGCAGGGTGGTTGGTGGGTCGCCAAGAACGGCAAGCCGGAGCGCTGGGTGTCGTGCCCGCGTTGTGGCGGCTCGGGGAAGGTTCCCAAGTGAGTGACGATCCGTGGACCGGTCCGCCGTGCCAGGACTGCGAGGGCAAGGGGAGCCGCGTCCTGGTCGGCCGGTCCTGGATCGAGATCCGGTGCGAGACGTGCGGCGGCTCGGGCAGCGCTGGCCCGCGCGACATTCCGCCGATGACCGAGGAGTTCGACGCGGATGAGCACGTGTGCGAGGAGTGCGGCGCGCTCAAGATCCGGCCCGGCGGCGTGTGGCGGTGCCCCAACGGACACTCGCCTCCATTGGTCGGCGAGGGCGAGTAGGACCGCTGTGAGCTGGAAGAGGCCGGACGGTCCAGGCCGGTTTCACCGCGTACCGCACGCTCCGGACCTGCGGGTCCTCCGCGCCACAACCCGAGATCGGGACCGAGACCGGAGCAGACGCGCGAGTCAGGCGGACGGCGACGCGTAGGAGCAGATCGCGTAGACGGTGTTCTCGATCGGGGCGCCGGTGTTGGGGACCGGCGCCCTCTCCCAGCCGAGGACGCCGTCCCGCTACGCGGCGAGGTGCCCCGCGCGAGACGCCTCGCG
>NZ_JBFAOF010001512.1:0-1182 GCF_040675125.1 Spirillospora sp. NPDC049652
CCGGCGACGGCGTCACCGCGTGGCGGCCCGGCGACCGGGTCGGCGTCGGCTGGCACGGCGGGCACTGCTTCGTCTGCCACGCCTGCCGCCGGGGCGACTTCGTCAACTGCGCGGAGCGGCAGATCGCCGGCACGAGCTACGACGGCGGGTACGCCGAGTACCTGGTCGCGCCGCAGGCCGCCCTCGCCCGCATCCCGGACGCCCTGACGTTCGAGGAGGCCGCGCCGATGATGTGCGCGGGCCTCACCACGTTCAACGCGCTGCGGCACAGCGGCGCGCGGCCCGGCGACACCGTCGCGGTCCAGGGCGTCGGCGGCCTCGGGCACCTCGCCGTCCAGTACGCGGACAAGATGGGGTTCCGCGTCGTCGCCGTGAACCGCGGACGCGAGAAGGAGGACCTCGCGCGGCGGCTCGGCGCGGACGAGTACATCGACAGCGAGGAGTCCAGCGCGGGGGCGCGGCTGGCCGCCCTCGGCGGCGCGCGCGTCGTGCTCGCCACCGTCGGCTCCGCCCCGCTCCAGGCCGACATCGCGACCGGGCTCGCGCCGAACGGCCGGATGGTCGTCATCGCCAACGACCACGACCCGATCCCCGTCCCCGGCGACCTGCTGGTGTTCGGCCGCCGCGAGGTGACCGGCTGGTACAGCGGGCACGCCGCCGACGCCGAGGACGCCATGGAGTTCGCCGTCCTCACCGGCGTCCGGCCGATGGTCGAGACCCGTCCGCTGGCCGAGGCCGAGGACGCGTTCCAGACCATGGGCAGGGCCCGCTTCCGCACCGTCCTGACCATGGCGTGAAAGGACGGGCCTGGCGGCCCGGTCAGGCGGGCGCGGAGCGGCGGGTGAACAGGACGGCCGCGACCGCGACCGCCGCCGGGATCGCCAGGTAGGAACCGCACGACAGCACGACGGCGGCCACGAACACGGTCGCCGTCAGCGCGAGCGCGCGGGACCGTCCGCGCGGCAGCAGCCGGACGGCGGCGGCCACGCCCACCAGCGTGACCGCCGCCAGGCACGCCGACGTCGCGCGCATCAGCGGGTCCAGGCCGAGGCCGAGCGGCAGCACGATCGCGGCGACCCCGCCCGACACGGCCTCCAGCACCAGCAGGCTCCGGTGCGGGACCTGCCCGGCGCCCGCGCCGCGCGCGAGGGCGCGGGGGAGCGCGCCGTCCCGGGCGAGCGC
>NZ_JBFAOF010001513.1:0-1180 GCF_040675125.1 Spirillospora sp. NPDC049652
TGGCCAGGAACGCGCCCTGGGTGCGCGGGCAGTCGGACGACCGGAGGCGGGGGCTCGCGCAGCGCGGAGTCAACTACGACACCGTGCGCGAGGTGTGGCAGCCCGCGTTCGTGCGGAGGGAGATCCGGGCGATCCGGCGCGACCTGCACTGCAACGCGGTGATCCTGCTCGGGGACGATCTGCGGCGGCTGGAGTTCGCGGCGCGGTGCGCGGCGGACGAGGGCCTCTTCGTGTGGTTCGAGCCGCGCCAGTTCGACCAGGACGCCGCCCGCACGCTGGCGTTCCTCCGGTCGGTGGCGCGGATGGCCGAGCGGCTGCGTCGGCGGCACCCCGGCCCCGGCGTCGGGATGTCGATGGGCTGCGAACTGACCATCTTCATGGACGGGCTCGTCCCCGGCAGGACGTGGGAGGAGCGGGCGGCGAACCTCGGCACCCCGGCGGGCAAGGGATACGACGAGCGCCTGAACGCCTTCCTCACGCGCGCGCACGACGCCGTCCGGCCGCTGTTCAAGGGCAAGCTCACCTACACGTCCGGTGTGTGGGAGTCGGTGCGCTGGAGCAGGTTCGACGTCGTCGGCGTCGACCTCTACCGGGACGCGTCGAACGAGGCGACCTACCGCAGGGACGTCAGGGCGCTGCACAGGTTCGGGAAGCCGGTCGTCATCACCGAGTTCGGATGCTGCACGTACCGGGGCGCGGAGAAGCGCGGCGGCGAGGGCTTCTCCATCGTGGACTGGACGCAGGACCCGCCCGTCGTCCCGGAGGGGTACGTGCGGGACGAGCGCGTCCAGTCGCGCTACCTCACCGAGCTTCTCGACATTTACGAGGCCGAGGGCGTGCACGGCGCGTTCGTCTACAACTTCGTCAACACCGACACCCCGTACTCGCCCGATCCGCGGCACGACCTCGACATGGCGGGGTTCTCGCTGGTCAGGGTCGGTGCCGACTACGCGAGGACCGGAAGGTTCGAGCCCAAGGACGCCTTCCGCGTCCTCGCCCGCCGCTTCCGCTCCTGACCGGGGGCGTCCGCCGGGTCAGTCCTCGATCTTGAGGAGGGCGGCGAGGCGGTCGAGCAGGGCGAGCGTCTCGGCGACGTCCGCCGTGGCCTCGGCGAGGGCCGGTTCCAGGGGCGCGTCGCGGACCACCTTCGCGCGGGCCGAGACCTCGGCCGCGGGGTGCA
>NZ_JBFAOF010001514.1:0-1178 GCF_040675125.1 Spirillospora sp. NPDC049652
CACGCCCGCCGGCGGCCTCACCGCGCAGCTCGCGGTCGTCCCGTCCGGCGCGGACACCACGCCAGGCTGCGAGCCGTCCGACTACGCCGGGGCCGACTACCGCGGCAGGATCGCGCTGATCGCGGCGGGCGGCTGCAACAACACCGTCAAGCAGAAGACGGCCGCCGAGGCGGGCGCCGCCGCCGCGCTGATCAACACCAACAACCCCAACCCGGACATGATCCTGCGGACCCGCCTGACCGCGGCGGACGTCAGGATCCCGGTCGCGTCCATCGGCCGCGGCGAGGCCGACGCGCTCGCGGCGGACGCGGCGCGCGGCCCGGTCACGCTCACCGTGGACCTGCGCGGCGAGACCAGGACCGTGACGACGTTCAACCTGATCGCCGAGACCCCGACCGGACGCGCCGACAACGTCGTCATGCTCGGCGCGCACCTGGACGGCGTCACCGAGGGACCGGGGATGAACGACAACGGCTCGTCCAGCGCCATGGAACTGGAGACCGCGCTCCAGCTCGCCCGGCACTTCAAGCAGGTCAGGAACAAGGTCCGGTTCGCGTGGTGGGGCGCCGAGGAGCACGGCGACCTCGGCTCCGGCGCCTACGTGGCGCAGCTGTCCGAGCAGGGCCGGGCCGACCTGGCCCTCTACCTCAACTTCGACATGATCGGCTCGCCGAACTACGCCCGGATGGTCTACGACGGCGACGACAGCGACCACGAGGGCGCCGGCCCCGGCCCGGAGGGCTCGGCGCAGATCGAGAAGGTCCTCACCGACTTCCACGGCTCGCGCGGCCTGCCGACCGTCGGCCGCGACTTCGACGGCCGCTCCGACTACGGCCCGTTCGTCGCCGCCGGGATCCCGTCGGGCGGCGAGACCAGCGGCTCCAACCTGATCAAGACCGAGAAGTGGGCCCAGCTGTTCGGCGGTCGGGCCGGACAGTCGCTCGACTGGTGCTACCACTCGGCCTGCGACGACCTGCGCAACGTGAACCGGACGATCTTCGGCCAGCTCGGCGCGGGCATGGCCTGGGCCACCGGCCGCTTCGCCCTCGACACCTCCGACATCGTCCCCGGCGACGCGGCCGAGCGCGCCCGCCAGCGCGCCGCCGCACCGCACCACCTCACCAGGACGGCCTTCGAGCCGGAATGACCCGTACGCGGCCCCGAGCGGCCCGTCGGGC
>NZ_JBFAOF010001515.1:0-1177 GCF_040675125.1 Spirillospora sp. NPDC049652
CGCCCGCGGCCCGGTCGGGGCCCGGGGTCGGGCCGCGCTCCGCCCTGGGTGGCGGGGGGCGTGGGATGTGCTGCCTGGGAGTTCCGCGTTCGCGATGCCATAGCCGAGCCATTGTTACGTACCTGTTGCCGTGGTTTCGCCGAAACACCGGTGCCCGCAGGGGCCGACCGCGGGGCAGGCATCGCCCGGACCGCACCCGGCCCCGCCGGACCAGTTAAAGGATCATGGGGCGTTCCGGCGGAGGCGCGGGGCCGGGGACGGCTAGGGTCGTGCGCATGAGGACCGGGGTCGAGGCGGACGTGGTGGAGCGCGCGGCGGGGGTCGGAGGCGAGCTGGTGCTGCGCCGCGCCGGGGAGCACCACGAGATCATCAGCAACGGGGTGTTCCTCATGGACACCCGCAACGGGGAGTCGGAGCGGCTGCTGGTGTCGGCGGCGGTCGGCGCCGTCCCCGCGGACGGGTCCGGGCCGGTGAGCGTGCTGGTGGGCGGTCTCGGCGTCGGGTTCAGCCTGGCCGAGGCGCTGCGGCTGCCGCGGGTCGGCGCGGTGACGGTCGTGGAGCGCGAGCCGGCGGTCGTCGGCTGGCACCGCGGGCCGGACGGGCCGCTGCGCCCGTTCTCGGGCGGCGCGCTCGACGATCCGCGTACCCGGATCGTCACCGCCGACCTGGTGGACCACCTGACCGCCGACGCGTCCCGGCACGACGTGCTGTGCCTGGACGTCGACAACGGCCCCGACTGGACGGTCACGCCCGGCAACGCCCGCCTGTACGGGCCGGACGGCCTGGACCTGCTCACCGCGCGGCTCACCGGGCGGGGCGTGCTGGCGGTGTGGAGCGCGGGCGCGGCCCCGGCGTTCGAGGAGCTGCTGCGGGGCCGGTTCGGGTGGGTGGAGGCGCGGCCGGTGCCGGTGCCGCGCGGCGAACCGGACGTCGTCTACCTGGCCCGCCGGGCCTGACCGACAAATCGGGGCGGGGTGATTCTGTAGCCCGGGTGATCGCCTCCTAGAGGGCCGTTCGCTAGGTTTCGACCCAACACACACGTTTTGTGGAGGTTGTTGTGTCCACCGCTCACGCCGCCCCCGCGGCCCGCCGGCCCGCCGCCGTCCTGTCCGACCTGCTGCCGGGCGCGCTCGCCCGCGACGCCGCGCTGGTGGCGGGGTCGGCCGCGCTGGTCGGG
>NZ_JBFAOF010001516.1:0-1176 GCF_040675125.1 Spirillospora sp. NPDC049652
CGCGGCGGCCGGTCCGGGCACGGTCAGGCGGGGCCGGGCGCGGTCAGGCAGGGCCGGGCTCAGCGGGAGCGGGGGTGACGTGGCCGGGGGCGGAGTGGCCGGTCATGGCGGCGCGCGCGTTGAGCAGGTCGAGGAGCTCGGGCAGCCGCTCGGGCTGGACGAGTCCCGGGAGCAGGCAGCGCCACATGGTGGTCACGCAGCTCACCGGGTCGGCCGGCCCGCCGTCCAGGATCACGATCTGCTGCAGCCCGGTGAACGTGGCGACCATGAACCGGGCGACGTCGGCGGTGTTCACGCCGGGCGCGAGGTCACCCTGCCGGTCCGCCTCGGCGAGCAGCGCGGCGGTCTCGGCGATCCAGCCGGTGTGCGGGGGGCGGGTGTGCGACGCGTACAGCCGGGTCTCCAGCAGCAGCCGGATCCCGGCGCGGGCCGGGGGGTTGTCGCGGAACGCCAGGCCGACCGCCCAGGAGAACTCGACCAGCAGGACCAGGGCGCGCGGATGCCTCGGCCGCAGCTCCTCCAGCAGCCCGCGCCAGAGCGCGTCGTACTCGGCCACGATCGTCGCGGCGAGCGTCTCCTTGTCCGGGAAGTGGAAATAGAGCGCCCCTTTGCTGACGTCCTCGTGCCTGGTGATTTCCTGCAGGGTCGTCGCGCCATAGCCGTTGGCCTCGAAGGCCGCGGCGGCCGCCCTGAGAATGGTCTCGCGAGTACGCCGTGCGCGTTCCTGCATGTGCTCACACCCACCCTGTCGCGAAGGGTGATCATCCTATGACAGGGTCATTGACGGGTCAATTATCGACCGGCAATCCCGAAGATGACCACCCGCACCGGGGCCACCGATCCTTTTTGTGAATTCACGACGGTGAGGGAGGGTCCAGATGGAAACGGCTGACCCGGCCGGCCATGACGCGGCGACCATGACTCTGGAGGCGTTCGCGGACACCATCGTCCCGGGCGAACGGCGCGGCCCCGGGGACCGGGCCGTCGCGGGGGCCGCCCCCGGACCGGGCGCGGTCGCGGCCGGCGCGCTGGAGCTGCTCCGCACCCCGGCCACCGGAGTGACCCAGGGCCTGGACGGCTACGTCGAGGCGCTCAACCGGCACGCCGAGGCGTACGCCCGCGAGCACGGCCGCAACCCTGACGACGACGTGCCGCCGTTCGTGGCGCTGGACCACG
>NZ_JBFAOF010001517.1:0-1165 GCF_040675125.1 Spirillospora sp. NPDC049652
GTCCCTCCACGACGCTCTTCCTATCTCCCGTGCGGCGCACCGCGGCGAACCGCCCTCACCGGCGGGGCGTGCGGTCGCGCCCGGGAGCCTGACGGGAGAAGCCCGCATGCTTGAGAACGAAGCCGATTCGGCCACCGGGGCCGAGGGCCCCGAGGATTCGCGTCCCGCCGTGACCACCACGCGCCGCCGCGCGGCCAGCCGCCCGGCGGGTCCGCCGCCGGACGCGGACGAGGCCGTGGCGAGCGAGACCCCGGCGAAGAAGCCGGCCCGCGCCCGCAAGACGACCCGGGCGGCCGCCACCGCGACCGAGGGCGCGACCGAGGTGAAGGTGGTCAAGACCACCCGCCGCCGCGCCGCGACCCGTGCCGCCGCGCCGCCGCCCGAGGTCGAGGAGGGCGCCGCCGAGGCGTCCGCCACCGAGGCCCCGGCAGCGGCCGAGAACGGGACCGGGCCCGCCAAGCGCGGGACCACCCGCCGGACGCGCGCGTCCGCCGCCGCTCCGGAGGCGTCCGCCGAGACCGGCGCGCCGGCGGAGAAGGACGAGGTGTCCGAGCCCGCCGTGAAGGTGACGCGCACCACGCGCCGCCGCGCCGCCACGCGTCCCGCCGCCCCGCCGCCGGACCCCGAGGAGATCGAGGCCCGCACCGAGGCCGCGCAGCCCGCCGCGCCTGCCGAGAGCGTGCCTGCCGAGGCCGCGCAGGCCCCGCAGCCCGCGCAGGAGACCCCGGCCGAGGACGAGGGGGCTGCCAAGCGCACCCGAACCCGCCGCCGCACCGCCACCCGCGCCGCGTCCGCCCCCGCCGAGGAGACCGCGACCTCCGCCGAGAGCGCGGAGAGCGTCGAGGCCGCCCCGGCCGAGGAGCCCGCTCCGAAGACGACCCGCGCCCGGACGCGCAAGCGCGCCGCCGGCGCCTCGGCCGCCCCCGAGGAGGCCGCCGTCGGCTCCGCCGTGCCGCAGGTCCCGGGCGTCCCTGCCGTGCCGGGCGCCGAGCCGCAGCCGGACGAGAACGAGCCCGCGTCGTCGGTGGGCGTGCCGGGCGTGACGTTCCAGCCGCCGACCATGGTGGTCTTCCAGCCGCCGCAGCCGGCCGCCGCGCCGCCCGCCCGCAAGAAGCAGGACGAGCGGCCCGCCGACGAGGCCGAGCCCGAGCCCGAGGCCGACGAG
>NZ_JBFAOF010001518.1:0-1164 GCF_040675125.1 Spirillospora sp. NPDC049652
CGGGTTGCGCGGCCGCCCGCCGTAGGTGGCGACGGCGACGCGCGCGCCGTCCTCGTAGGCGGCGAGCAGCCGGGCCACGGCGGCGGCGGTGACGCGCGGCTGGTCCACCAGCGCGACGACGGCGGCCGGGCACTCGGGCGGGAGCGCGGCGAGGCCCGCGCGCAGCGACGAGCCCATGCCCGTCGCCCAGTCCGCGTTCGGCACCACGACCGCGCCGATCACCTCGACGGTGACCGCCCCGGCGACGACCACGACGGGCGCGCAGCCGCCGTCGTGCAGGGTGCGGACGCCGCGGTCGACGAGCCGCTCGCCGTCCAGTTCCAGCAGGGCCTTGGGCCGGCCGAGCCGGCTGCCGCCGCCGGCGGCGAGCAGCACACCGGCGGGTGGTTGCGCTCCGTGCAGGGTCATCCCGGCAGGGTAGCCGCCGGATCACGGTTCGCCGTGGATACGGCCCTCGGTGTCCGACAGCGGCCGTCCCGAACCGCCCCAGCGGAGCTGCACCAGCTCCGCCGCGATCGACACGGCGGTCTCCTCGGGCGTCCGCGCGCCGAGGTCCAGGCCGATCGGCGACCGCAGCCGCGACAGCTCCGCCTCGGTGAGCCCGGATTCGCGCAGGCGCGCGAGGCGGTCCTCGTGCGTGCGGCGCGAGCCCATCGCGCCGACGTACCCGGCGGACGTGCGCAGCGCGACCTCCAGAAGCGGGACGTCGAACTTCGGATCGTGGGTGAGGACGCAGATGGCGGTCCGCTCGTCCACGTCGGCCTCGCCCAGGAACCGGTGCGGCCACTTCACCACGACCTCGTCCGCGTCCGGAAACCGCTTGGACGTCGCGAACACCGGCCGCGCGTCGCACACGGTGACGTGGTAGCCGAGGAACTTGCCGACGCGCGCGACGGCGGCGGCGAAGTCGATCGCGCCGAACACCAGCAGGCGCGGCGGCGGCGCGAAGCTCTGCACGAACACGGTCAGGTCGTCCAGCCGCCTTTCCCCGCGCGGGCCGTAGTGCCGCTGCCCGGTGAGGCCCTGCGCGAGCATCCCGCGCGCGTCGTCGTCCACGGCCGCGTCCAGCCGCGCCGCGAACGGCTCCCCCGGCGCGAGGGACCCGGCCGCGCCGCGCCCTCCCGCCGGGAAGGCCGCGCCGCGCCCCGCGTCCGGAGCGGCGGC
>NZ_JBFAOF010001519.1:0-1159 GCF_040675125.1 Spirillospora sp. NPDC049652
CGAGACCGCCCGCCGCACCCGAACGCCCGCCCGGCCGCCCGGCCCGCTCGCCGATCTTCGAGGCGATGCAGTCGGAGTGGTTCCAGCGCGGAGCCGAACCGTCCGCCGACGCCGATCCGGTGAAGGGCTGGGCGTCCCCCGGCGACGACGGCTTCCAGGCCGTCGAGGCGCTGCGCGAGCCCGTCAAGGGCAAGCAGACCAACGCCGGACTGCCCAAGCGGGTCCCCGGCCGCAACCGGGTCCCCGGCGCGGTCGGCGCGCGCAACGGCGCCGCCGCCCCGCAGGCCCCCGGCGCCAACGGCACGGCGCAGGCGCCCGCCCCGCAGCAGGCCCAGCCCCCGGCGCGGCAGGCGGGACCGCCCGCCGACACCGTCCGGAACCGGTTCGCGAGCCTGCAGCGCGGCGTCCAGCGGGGACGCACCGAGACCCGTGGCGCGACCCCCGACATGCCCGGCGCGGGGTCGGCGGACAGCGGCACTACAGGTGAAGATCCGTCGCGCAGGAGCGGCGGAGAGACAGGAGGCACGCGGTGAGCGGGCAGGATCTCAACTGGTTGGTGACGAACTTCGCGGACCGTGTCCCGAAGGTCGCGCACGCCGTGGTGGTCTCCTCCGACGGACTGCCGATGGCGTACTCGGCGGGGTTCCCGCCGGAGCGCGCCGACCAGCTGTCGGCGATCGCCTCGGGCTTGATGAGCCTCACGCAGGGCGCGGCGAAGATCTTCGACGCCGGCGGCGTGAACCAGACGGTCGTGGAGATGGACCGCGGACTGCTGTTCGTGATGTCCATCGCCAACGGCGCGGTGTTCGCGGTGCTGGCCGCGCCGGACTGCGACCTCGGCCTGGTGGCCTACGAGATGACGCTGCTGGTCGAGCGGGTGGGCCGGGTGCTGACCCCCGCGCTGCGCACCGCCGAGCAGCAGCCCCCCTACGCCGGACCCTCGGTGTCGGGCCTGGGCGCCGGGCCCGCCCGGTACTAGCGGACCCTGAACACGGAGGTCGGTGCGATGGATCAAGGTGGTTCCTTCGGTCCCGGACCGGGCGGCGGCCCGCCGGGCTGGCACGGTGACGTCCCCCAGGGCGTGCCCGGCGGGCACAGCGGCGGCTACCCGGTGGTCGGGCAGCAGAACGGAAGAGCGACGAGTAGGGAAACAGGGTAT
>NZ_JBFAOF010001520.1:0-1158 GCF_040675125.1 Spirillospora sp. NPDC049652
GCCCGAGGTTGACGCCGAGCAGCGGCGCGCCCGCCGGACGGGCCAGGTCGGCGGCGCGCAGCAGCGTGCCGTCCCCGCCGAGGACGATCACGACCTCCACCCCCTCCGCGGCGGCCGGGGTGCGCGGCCAGACCTCCACCACGTTCGGGCAGCCGAGGTCCTCGGCCTCGCCCGCCAGCGCGCGGACGGCGATGCCCGCCTCGGTCAGGCGGCCGATCACCAGCTGCGCGCTGCGGACGGCCTCGGCCCGCCCGGTGTGCGCGACGACCAGCACCGTCCTGTCGCTCATCGGCGGACCTCCCCGGCGGCGGTGCACGGAATCTCGATCACTGGGGTCCCTCCGCGACGGCGCGCTCCAGGTCTGCCTCGGCCAGCGGCGGCGCGCCCGCCCGCAGCCACAGGAAGTACTCCACGTTCCCCGACGGGCCGGGCAGCGGGGACGCGGTGACGCCCAGCACGCCGAGGCCCAGCGTCGCCGCGTGCGCGGCCACGTCCCGCACCGCCTCGGCGCGCAGCGCCGGGTCGCGCACGACCCCGCCCGCCCCGACGCGGCTCTTCCCCACCTCGAACTGGGGCTTCACCATGATCGCGTAGTCGGCGTCCGGCGCTGCGCAGCGCTGGATCGGGCCGAGCACCAGCTTCAGCGAGATGAACGACAGGTCGCCGACCACCAGGTTCGGCGCCTCGTTCTCGGGCTGGCCGAGCTGCCTCGGCTCCAGGTCGCGGATGTTGACCCGCTCCAGGACGGTCACCCGCTCGTCGGTGCGCAGCGACCAGGCGATCTGCCCGTACCCCACGTCCACCGCGTACACGTGCGCCACGTCGGCGCGCAGCAGGACGTCGGTGAACCCGCCGGTGGACGCGCCCGCGTCGAGCGCGACACGGCCCTTGACGTCCAGGGCCTCGAACGCCGCCAGCGCGCCCGCGAGCTTGTGCCCGCCGCGCGACACGTAGTCGGGGCCCGCCTCGTCCTCGGCCACCAGGATCGCCGCGGCCGCGTCCACCTGCGTGGCCGCCTTGCCTGCGGCCTGCCCGCCGACCTTCACCCGGCCGTCCGCGATCAGCTGCCCGGCGTGCTCGCGGGACCGTGCCAGACCGCGCCGCACCAGCTCGGCGTCCAGCCGCCGGCGGCTCACGCCCCGCCTCCCGGCGCCATCG
>NZ_JBFAOF010001521.1:0-1158 GCF_040675125.1 Spirillospora sp. NPDC049652
GAAGTCGGGCAGGTCGGCCGGGAGCGCGGCGGGCTTCGGCAGGACGGGCCGGTCCGGGGCGGGCGCGAGCTCCGAAGCTGGCGCGGGGGCGGGGGCGGGCAGCCGTGAGGCGTCGTTCGCGCCGGGGGCGCGCGGGTCCAGGGACGGGTCGTTGCGCAGGATCCGCTCGTGCAGGCCGGTCAGCTCCGGACCGGGCCGGACGCCGAGTTCGGCCGCGAGGACGCGCCGCGCCTCGCCGTAGGCGGCGAGCGCCTCGGCCTGCCGCCCGCACCGGTACAGGGCCGTCATCAGCAGGGCGTGGACGCGCTCGTCCAGCGGGTGCTCCCCGGCGAGCAGGCCGAGCTCGGCGACCGCCGCGGCGTGCCGTCCGAGGGAGAGGTCGAGGTCGAGGCGGGTCAGCAGGGCGTCGAGGCGGCGTCCGGCGAGCCGGGTGCGCCAGGCGTCGGCGTCCGGGCCGGGAACGCCGGCCAGCGGGACGCCCTCGAACGACGCCAGCGCGGCGTCCAGCAGGCGGCGGCGGGCGGCGGGGCATTCCTCCAGGTCGGCCTTGGCGAGGGCGGCCTCGAACATCCGGGCGTCGACGGCCTCGTCCGGGACGGGCAGGGCGTACCCGTCGCCGTCCGAGAGGAGGATCTCGGGGCGGGACCGGTCGCGTTCGAGGGTCTGCCGCAGCCGGGACGCGTAGGTGCGGACGGTCCCGACGGCGCGGGCGGGCGGTTCGTCCCCCCAGAGGGCGGCGACGATCCGGTCCATCGGCAGGCCGCGCCCGCCCGCGGCGAGCAGGGCGGCGACGAACGCGCGCTGCTGCGGGCCGCCGAGCGGCAGTTCCGTGCCGTCCCGGAAGGCGCGCACCGGGCCCAGCACGGCGAACCGGAGGTCCCGATCACTGTCCATAAACGCCCATTCTGGACCAATTGCGGTGATCGGTGGGCGCTGTCGGGAAAGCAACTCCCTGACCGGTCCCCGGGCCGGACACCCGGCCCGCGCCCCGCTCATGAGCTGCGACGATCTACTCTTTCCCGATGGACACGCCGACCGCGCCCCTGCGGTTCGGCCTTCTCGGGCCGCCACGGGGGCGGCGCGGGAACGCCGAGCTCGACCTCGGCTCGCCCCAGCAGCGCGCGCTGCTCGCGGTCCTGCTGCTCCGCGAGGGCGCGC
>NZ_JBFAOF010001522.1:0-1155 GCF_040675125.1 Spirillospora sp. NPDC049652
CAGCGGGCCGGTGACGGACTCGGCGGCGGTGACGAGCGAGCCGTCCCGCACCAGCTCGGTGGAGGCGGCGATCTCCGGCGCGAGGTGGCGGTCCGGGCCGGGGCCCGGCACCCGCTCGCGCAGCTTCGCGACGACCGCGCCCGTCGCCGGGCCCGCCCGCAGCGGCGAGCGCAGCTCCAGCGCCCGCGCGGCCGCCATGATCTCGATGGCGACGACCTGGGTCAGGCCGTCCACGGCCTTGCGCAGCTTGCGCGCGGCGTTCCAGCCCATCGACACGTGGTCCTCCTGCATCGCCGAGCTCGGGATCGAGTCGGCCGAGGACGGCACCGCGTGCCGCTTGAGCTCGCTGACGATCGCCGCCTGCGTGTACTGGGCGATCATGAGGCCGGAGTCCACGCCCGGGTCGTCGGCGAGGAACGGCGGCAACCCGAACGAGCGCGCCTTGTCGAGCAGCCGGTCGGTGCGGCGCTCCGACATCGACGCGACGTCGGCGGTCGGGACGGCGAGGAAGTCCAGCACGTACGCGACCGGCGCGCCGTGGAAGTTGCCGTTGGACTCCACCCGCCCGTCCGGCAGGACGACCGGGTTGTCCACGGCCGAGGCCAGCTCGCGGGACGCGACCAGCTCGGCGTGCGCGAGGGTGTCGCGGGCCGCGCCGTTCACCTGCGGGGCGCAGCGCAGCGAGTAGGCGTCCTGGACGCGGGTGCAGTCCGGGCCGCGGTGCGACGCCATGATCGCCGAGTCGGCGAGCAGCGCGCGCAGGTTCGCGGCCGACAGGCCCTGGCCCGGGTGCGGGCGCAGCGCCTGGAGGTCGGCGGCGAACACCCGGTCGGTGCCGAGCAGCGCCTCGACGGTCATCGCGGCGGCGAGGTCGGCGGCCGTGTACAGCTTCCGCAGGTCGTGGATGGCCATGACCAGCATGCCGAGCATGCCGTCGGTGCCGTTCAGCAGGGCCAGGCCCTCCTTCGCGCCGAGCGTGACCGGCTGGATCCCGGCCTCGGCCAGCGCGTCGGCGGCCTCCCGGAGATCACCCTTGGCGTCCCGGACCGGGCCCTCGCCGATCAGCGCCAGCGCGCAGTGCGCCAGCGGCGCCAGGTCGCCGGAGCAGCCCAGGCTGCCGTGCTCGTGGACGATCGGGGTGATGCCCGCGTTCAG
>NZ_JBFAOF010001523.1:0-1150 GCF_040675125.1 Spirillospora sp. NPDC049652
CGTACCAGCGCTATGCCTCGCGCTCGTACGCGGACTCGCGAGAGGCCGAAGGCCGCCGAGCCGAGGGCTCGCGTGCGGCCGACGAGGCTTCCGCGTCCGAAGGGGCGCGAGCCGGCGGGGACGAGCGTGACTTCACACCGCGCGCCGAGGAGACCGTCGGCGCGTCTTCCGTGAGTGACAACTCCGAATCCCGCGACGCGTCGGCGGACGACCAGCGCGGTGCCGACTCGGCGCGGGACGTGGAGTCCGCAGGTGAGCGCGCCGGGCAGCGGGCATCGTCCGACGCCCGCGACGACGCGTCCGCGCGGGAGCGCACCGGTCGTAGCGCCGAGGACGCCGCCGCGCAGCGCGAAACGTCCGCGGCCGACGACGACGCCGCCGAGCGCACGGCCTCGTCCACCAGGGACGAGGAGGCTGCGGCCGCCGAGCGCGAGGCGGCCGAGGCCGAGGCCAGGAAGAGGGCGGCCGCTGAGAAGGCGGCCGAGCGCGAGGCGGCGGCCAAGCAGGACGAGGAGGCCACGCGCAAGGCCGCCGCGGCCGCCACCCGCAACGCGGCGTCCGCGAGCGGCCGGGGCGAGTCCGCCGAGGACGACGAGGACGCGGCCGACCGTCCGGTGCCGCGTACCACGCACCGTCCGGCGGCGAAGAAGGCGGCGGCGCGTCCGGCGATGCCCGCCGCGGCGACCGAGAAGCCCGCCGACACCCCGGCGACGCAGCGGCCGCCGCGCGCCCGCCGCAAGTCGAAGGCCAAGCGCGCCTCCGTCCCGTCCTGGGACGAGATCATGTTCGGCGCCCGCCGCCCGGAGTAGTCTCACCACCTGCCGACGCCCGGCTCCTCACTCGAGGGGCCGGGCGCTCACTTTTCCGCCCGGCCCCACGGGAGCTGGGACGCGGAACGCCGGCGTTCAGGCGGTTTCGGTGGGCTTGGCCGGGGTCTCGTGAGACTTCGAAAATTTGCGGCGGAGGTTTTTGCGGGGCGGGGGCTGGGCGATGAAGGGCGTGATCCAGTCCGGGGTGATGCTCCAGGCCAGGGCCACGGCGTCGGTCTCGGACACGTCCACGGCCGCGCAGCCGCCCTCGCCCGCGCCCACCGCCGCGTGCAGGGTCGCCAGGCCGGCGCGGCGCTGGAAGAACGTGCGGCGGATGCGCC
>NZ_JBFAOF010001524.1:0-1148 GCF_040675125.1 Spirillospora sp. NPDC049652
AAGGCGGGGCACGCCATCGGCGCACGCGCGCACGACAGCGGGCGGGCTCGGGCGATGGCCGGCTTCCTGTCGCCGGGCCGCCACTTCCTGTCGTTCGACGCGCGCGGATCGGGCCGGGCCGTCGAGGTGGTCGGCGACCTGGCGAACGCCGACCGCGTCGCCGTCGTCGTGCCCGGCGCGGACGGGCTGCTGACCAACTTCGACTCCTGGAAGTGGGCGGGCGGCGGGGCCCGGTCCGTCGCCGACCAGGCCCGCCGGGAGGCCCCCGGCATCCGGCTCGCGGTGGTCGCCTGGCTCGGCTACGCCTCCCCGTCCACGCGCGGCGACGCGATCCTCACCGACGGCCGGGCCCGCACGGCCGCCACCGCCCTGCGCGGGTTCGTCAACGACCTGCACCACCTCAACGGGCGCGCCGGAATCGCCCTGCTCTGCCACAGCTACGGAACGGTCGTCTGCGGCAGGGCGGGCAGGTCCGGGCCGCTGCCGGTGGACGAGGTCGCGCTGTACGGCAGCCCCGGCACCACGGCGAACTCGGCTGACCAGATCTTCCCGTCCGCGCAGGTGTGGGCGGGCCGCTCGTCCGGCGACTGGACGCGGTTCGTCCCCCATCTCCGGGTGTTCGGCGTCGGCTTCGGCCGCGATCCGGTCTCGACCGGCTTCGGCGCCCGCCGCTTCGACGCCGGAAGCGGCCCGCACAGCGCCTACCTGAAGCCGGGGTCGACCGCACTCACCAACCTCACCCGCATCGCCCTGCACGAGGACCCGGAGGTGACCCATGGCTGAGCAGCCCGCGCTCCCCGCCTGGCACGCCGAGCGCTACCGCCGGATGGGCGAACGGAGACCCAGCCTGGTCACGCTCATCGAGGCGACCACGCCGGACGACCGCGACCGCGCCGTGGACGCCCTGCGCGCCCTCGCCATCCTCGGGGTCGTCGTCGGCCACTGGCTGGTCACCGCCATGGTCAACCACGGCGGGGTCCTGCACCCGGCCAGCCCGCTGCGCGGCATCCCCGCCCTCACCCCGCTCAGCTGGATCTTCCAGACCCTCGCCCTCTTCTTCCTGGTAGGTGGTCACACCGCCGCCCGCGCCTTCCCCGCGAACCGCTCCGACACCGTGAGCCGCGCGAGCCGCGCGAGCCGCGCGAGCC
>NZ_JBFAOF010001525.1:0-1147 GCF_040675125.1 Spirillospora sp. NPDC049652
GACGACGTCGGCGAACGCCCGCCGCGCCAGGATCGCCGCCACCGCGCCGCGCACCAGGTCGGGGTTCCCGCGCGGGCCGACCGGGATCTCCAGCGGGTTGGCGAGCGAGCTGCCCGCGCCGAGGCCGAGCCCGCGCAGCTCCTCGACGACCGCGTCCGGGAAGCCGGGCAGGTCGAGGGACGCGCCGTCGAACACGTCGGCGGCGAGCACGCTCGCGCCCCCGCTCGGCCCGATCACCAGCACGCCGTCCCCGCGCACCGTGCGGTGTCCGTGCAGGTCCAGGGCGTCGAGCGCGCCGATCAGGTCGTCCTGGCTCCGGACGAGCGCGGTCCCGGTCTGGACGCCGAGCGCGGTCCAGACCCGGTCGTCGCCGATCATCCCGCCGGTGTGCGAGGCGGCGGCCGTGCGGCCCTGGTCGCTGCGCCCGCCGACCAGGGCGACGACCGGGCGGCCCGCCGAGCGGAGCGCGTCGAACAGGCCGCGCCCGTCGCGCGGATCCTCCAGGTACAGGCCGATCGCGGAGGTCCCCTCGTCGGCGGAGAGGTGGCGGAGCAGCTCGGCCGGGGTGACGTCCAGGCTGTTGCCGACCGTCGCGACCTTGGAGAACGCCAGCCCGCGCCGCTCCCCGACCTTGACCACCTCGCCCGCGAGCCCGCCGCTCTGCGACACGACGGCGATCCGCCCCGGACGGCCCGGCGCGCCGCCGAGGAACGTCTGCCCGCCCGCCGGCGAGTAGACGCCCATGCAGTTCGGGCCGAGCAGCCGGACGCCCGCCTCGCGCGCCGCGGCCGCGAGGTCGGCCTCCAGCCCGGGCTCGCCCATCTCGCCGAAGCCGCCGCTCATGACCTGCACGAACGGCACCCCGGACGCCTGCCGGACCACGTCGGCGCACTGCTTGGCGGGGACGGCGACCAGCGCGTAGTCCACGTCCGCCTCGGCCAGGGACGGGACGCACGGCACGCCGTCGATCTCCTCGGCCGACGGGTGGACCGCGACGAGCCGACCCGCGTAACCGGCGGCCTTGTAGAAGGTGAGGAACATGTTCCCAAAGTTCGGCCGCTTCGTGGACGCCCCCACGACCGCGACGCCGCGCGGCGCGAACAGCCGGTCGAAGTCGGTGACCGGAGGCCGCTCGGCTTCGGCGGTC
>NZ_JBFAOF010001526.1:0-1144 GCF_040675125.1 Spirillospora sp. NPDC049652
CCAGCTCGGCGTCCGGGCCGGGGGCGATGAGCGCGCGGTGCCGGGCCCGCTCGACCGGGTCGGTGACCGCCGCGGCGAGCGCGGCGTGCGCGGCGTGCCGCTCCCCCGGCTCGGCCTCGGCGTACACGACGGCGGCGAGCAGCGGATGGGTGAACCGGACGACCTCGCCCGGCCCGATCTCCACGATCCGGTCCCGGACGGCCGCCGCGACGTCCTCGTCCGCGGCGTCCCGGCCCGCCGCGCGCAGCAGCCGCAGCGTCGGGCGGGCCGCCGCGCTCGCGGTCAGCAGCGTCCGGCGGGCTCCGGCGGACAGCGTACCGAGCCGGTCGAGCATCAGGTCGCGCAGGCTGTCCGGGAGCGGCAGCGTGTCGTCCGCCGAGTCCGGCGGCGACTCGGCGAGCGCGCGGCCGAGCTCCAGCGCGAAGAACGGGTTCCCGCCGCTGACCTCGTGGACGCGCACCGCGACCGGGCGCGGCCACCGGTCGCCGAGCAGCTGCGACACCTCGGTCACGGTCAGGCCCGGAACGTTCAGCGCGTGCACCGGCCCCGGGCAGAAGCTCGCGTCGTACCGGCCGCGCGGATCGACCCGGACGGCCACCAGCGCGCGCAGCGGCAGCCCGGCCGCGCGGCGCGCCACGAACGCCAGCAGCTCGGCGCTCGGGCCGTCCAGCCACTGCGCGTCGTCGATCACCAGCAGCACCGGCGACCGCGCGCACAGCACCCGGAACAGGTCGAGGACGGCGAGCCGCAGCGGCAGCGGGCCGCGCTCGGGCGGCGGGTCCCCGCCGCGCAGCAGCGCCGACCGCAGGACGGCCCGCTGGTGCCCGGGCAGCAGGTCCAGGACGTCGTCGCCGGTCGTGGACAGCAGGTCGATCAGGCCGAGGAACGGCAGCTGGCTCTCGGACTCGGCGGGCGCGCAGCGCAGCACGGTGTGCCCGGCGTGCTCGCCCGCGAGCCGTTCCAGGAGCGTCGACTTGCCGATGCCGGGCGGACCGGTCAGCACGACCGTCCCGCCGCGCCGGTCCAGGTGCTCGCGCGCCTCGGCGAGCAGGCCGGACATCCCGACGATGTCGGCGCCGCGCCGGCTCCGGCCGGGGACGACCGGTTCCACGACCGCGAGCGCCTCGGTCGCCGCCCGTTCGGC
>NZ_JBFAOF010001527.1:0-1140 GCF_040675125.1 Spirillospora sp. NPDC049652
CGGGCCGCGCGTGTAGGCGATCCAGCCGCCGTTGCGCGCCCACACCGGGTCCATCTCGTGCTCGGACGAGCCCGAGAGGCGGTGCGCGCCGGAGCCGTCGGCCTGCATGAGCCAGATCTCGCCGTGCGGGTACGCGCCGTGGGTGAACGCGATGCGCGTGCCGTCGGGCGACCAGGACGGGTCCTTGGCGAAGACGCCGTCCTTGGTCAGCCGCACGGGGGGCTGGTCGGGACGCCGCGGGTCGAGGACGTAGATCTGGTTCTCCCCGGACGCGTCGCTGTAGTACGCGATCCGGCCGGACGGCCCCCAGGACGGGTCGTCCTTGTGCGAGCCGTCGGTGGTGAGCTGGGTGACCTTCGCGTCGGCGACGGTCACGGTGTAGAGCTGGTTGCGGCCGGCGTCGTCGGGGGCGAAGTAGGCGATCCGGCCGCCGTCCGGCGACCAGGCCGTCCGGCCCCCGCCGACCTTGCCGACCAGTTCGGCGGCGTTCCCACCGTCCGCGTCGGCCGTCCAGAGCTGGTTCCCCCCGCTCGTCCTCCTGGTGAAGGCGAACTTGCGCATGCCGGGCGCGTAGGCGGGCAGGATGTCGCAGCTTCCGGACGTCACGGCCGCGGGCGCCGCGCTCGCGTCCGTGGGGTAGCGGGCGATGCGGGCGTGGCACTTCTGCGGCCAGCCGGGGGCGGTGTCCTGGCGGACGAGCATCGTCTCGGTCGGGAAGACCGTGGAGGGGACCTTGGTTCCGGCCGACGTGCCGCCGTGCTTCGCCGACCCCCGGGTGAGCATGTAGGCGGTGCCGCCTCCGGCCGCCACGACCGCCGCGACCGCGAGCGCGACGAGGAGCGGGGCGGTGCGCCGCTTCCTGATGCGCGTGGGCTGCTGCCCGGGATCGGTTCGCGGGATGCGTTCGGGGGCCGCCTGCTCCTGCCGGAAGGCGCCCGCGGCCTCGGTGGGCGGGTGCGTGTTCCCGCTCCAGCCGACGCCGGTCGGCGGGTGGGTCGCGGCCTCGGACGCCGAATAGGGGGCGGCCTCGGACGCCGAAGAGGGCGCGGCCTCGGCCCCGGAGTAGGGCACCGCCTCGGTCGCCGCGTGACGCACGGCTTCGGTGGGCGGATGCGGCGCGGCCTCGGGCGTCGCCTGGGC
>NZ_JBFAOF010001528.1:0-1140 GCF_040675125.1 Spirillospora sp. NPDC049652
GGACGAGCCGCGCCGCGATGAGGGTGGCGGCGTCGCCCGCCGTGGCGCACACCACCGAGGAGGCGGTGAAGGCGGCCATGCCGGTGAGGAAGACGCGGCGGCGGCCGTACAGGTCGCCGAGCCGCGCGCCGGTGATGAGCAGGACCGCGTAGGCGAGCTGGTACCCGGCGAGGACCCACTGCAGGGAGCCGTCGCCGATGCGCAGGTCGGCCTGGATCGAGGGGCCCGCGACGATGACGATGAACGAGTCGAGGATCGCCATGAACGCCCCGGCCAGCACGACCGCGACCGCGCGCCAGGGGGAGTCCGCCGTGCGGCGGTGCGAGGTTGGGGTAGACACGAAACAAAACGTACGATCGTACGTACTTATTTGCAACCCGAAAGAACGGGGAAGCCGTGTGCCGCCGCTCCCGTGCCGCCGCTCCCGTGCCGCCGCTCCCGTGCCGCGCCGCCCCGGCCGCGCTCCCGTGCCGCCGCCCCCGGCCGCGCCACCGGGACCCGCCCCGGGCCGCGGTACCGGGACCTGCCCCGGGCCGCGCTACCGGTAGACGCCGAGGCCGTTGGCCACCAGGCGTTCGTGGCCGTCGGACGGGGTGTTGCGGACGGTCGCGGCGTGCTCGCCCGGCTTGCGGTAGGCCAGGGTGGACGACCCGCCGCCGTCCAGGAGCAGCGCGTCGCGCACGCCGAGTCGCCGCAGCAGCACCGCCAGGCCCGCCACCGTCTCGCCGGAGCCGGTCTCGCGGCCGCCGTTCACCACCACCAGGTACATGCGGCGTCCGTCCCGGGCGAGACCGGCCGCGGTCCGGGGGCTGCGCGAGCGCGCGTCCAGCCCGGGCGCCGGCTCGCCGTCGCGCAGCAACGGCAGACCGCCGATCGCGTGCCGGAACCGCACGGAACCCGAAAGCGCAGAAGAAATCCGCACCTTCTGGCCCGGGCGGAGCTTCCGCAACTCGGCCGCGCCCTCTTCGCGCCCGAGCAGCAGGCTCGTGCCCGACGGCAGCGACCCGCCGGGATCACGCGTCCCCGCGACCTTGCCCGCGCGGACCAGCACGGCCGCGGTGTCGCGGGAACAGGGCGCGTTCCGGACGAGGTCCGTGCCGCAGAACGCGCGGGCGCGCGAGGCCGGACCCCAGGCGGAGG
>NZ_JBFAOF010001529.1:0-1135 GCF_040675125.1 Spirillospora sp. NPDC049652
GCGGGAGCCCCGGCGCGCCGGGGGCGCCGGCCGGACGAAGGGCGGACGGAGCGGGGTTCCGGCGCTGCGGATCGGCCGGTCGCCCGACAACGACGTCGTCGTGCCGGACCTGGTGGTGTCGCGCTACCACGCCGAACTGCGGATGACGGGTCCCGGCCGCGCCGAGATCGCCGACTTGGGGAGCCACAACGGCACCTACGTGAACGGCATCCGGATCGACCGGGCGGTGCTGACCGAGGAGGACCTGCTCGGCATCGGGCACGCCACGTTCCGGCTGGTCGGCACCGAGCTGCGGGAGTTCGTCGACACCGGGGACGTGTCCGTCCTCGTGCAGGACCTCACCGTCCGCACGCCCGAGGACAAGGTGCTCCTGGACGGCGTCGGCTTCCCGATCCCCGAGCGGTCGCTGGTCGCGGTGATCGGGCCGTCCGGGGCGGGCAAGTCCACCCTGCTCGGCGCGGTCACCGGGACCCGGCCCGCCACCGAGGGGACGGTCCGCTACGACGGCCGCGACCTGTACGCGGACTACGACGAGCTGCGGCACCGGATCGGGCTCGTCCCGCAGGAGGACATCCTGCACACCCAGCTCGCGACGCGGCAGGCCCTGCTGTTCGCGGCGGAGCTGCGGTTCCCCGGCGACACCCGGCGGGACGAGCGGGAGCGCCGGGTGGACGAGGTGCTGGCCGAGCTCGGCCTCACCCCGCACGCGCGCACCCGCATCGACAAGCTCTCGGGCGGCCAGCGCAAGCGGGTGTCGGTGGCGCTGGAACTGCTGACCAAGCCGTCGCTGCTCTTCCTGGACGAGCCGACCTCGGGCCTCGACCCCGGCCTGGACAAGACGGTCATGGAGCTGCTGAAGGACCTGGCGCACGACGGCCGGACGGTCATCGTCGTCACCCACAGCACCGAGAACCTCAACGCCTGCGACCGGCTGCTGGTGCTCGTCCCCGGCGGGCGGATGGCCTACTACGGGCCGCCCGAGGAGGGCCTCCGGCACTTCGGCGCGCAGGCGTGGGCCGAGGTGTTCCAGGCGTTCGACCGGGAGCCGGACCGCGACTGGGCGGGCGAGTTCCGCACGTCCCCGCGCTGGTCCCGGTACGTCGGCTACGGGATGGGCGGCGCGGTCGGCCCCACC
>NZ_JBFAOF010001530.1:0-1135 GCF_040675125.1 Spirillospora sp. NPDC049652
GCGCGCGCTCGCCGACGCCGGGGACGATCCGGCCCTGCTCGCCCCGCTGCACTACCGGCTCGCGTGGCGGGCGTGGCTGGTCGAGGGCTCGGCGTTCGAGGCGCACGAGCACGCGGCGCGCTCCGCCGAGCTGGCCGCGCGGGCGGGGGACCGGCGCACCGAGATCCTCGCCCTGGCCAAGCAGGCGCACCTGGCGTTCTTCCTGGGGCGTCCGGACGCCGAGCGGACGCTCGCGCGCGCGTTGTTGTCGCCGCAGGACCCGCGCGTCATGGTCGACCACAACGGCCCCGCCTTCCAGCGGTACCGGCACCACCTGCTCGCCGACCGGCTGGAGGAGGCGCGCGCCGAGCTGCGGTCGCTGATCTACCTGGTCCGGCGGCGCGGGGCGGTCGAGAGCCTGTGCCACTGCCTGCACAACCTCGCGCGCGTGGAGGTGCACCGGGGGCGCTGCGACCGGGCGCTGGACGTGGCGCGGCAGAGCCTGCGGCTGGCCGAGGACAGCGACCTCAGCCAGGGTCCGTCGTGGTTCTCGCTGGCCATGGCGGAGGCGGCCGGCGGCGACCCGGAACGGGCCGCGGACGCCGCCCGGCGGGCCGAGCGGCACAGCGCCGACGACGGCGACCTGCTCTTCCTGCCGCAGGCGTGGTACGCCGCCGGGCACGTCCACCTGATGGCCGGACGCAACGACGCGGCGGCGGCGCTGCTGCGGCGCGTCCGGCGGTCGGAGGAGGCGCAGGGGCTCGGCGACCCGGCGATGCGGCGCTGGCACGGCGACCTCGCCGAGGCGCTCGCCCTGTCGGGGAGCCTGGACGAGGCCGCCGAGCTGATCGAGGAGACGCGCGCCCGCGCGACGCGGCTGGAGCGGCGCGTCATGCTCGCGGTGATGGACCGTGCCGCCGCGCTGGTCGCGGCCGGACACGGCGACCAGGGGACGGCTGTCGCGCTCGCGCGCCGGTCGGCGACGGCCTTGGCGGAGCTGCCGTTCCGGTTGGAGGAGGGCCGTTCCTGGCTGGTGCTCGGACGGCTGAGGATCGCCCAGCACGACGCGTCCGGGGCGCGGTCGGCCCTGCGCGAGGCGCGCCGCGTCTTCGCGCACGCGCACGCGCGCCCGTGGCTCGCGCTGGTCACCGCCGAG
>NZ_JBFAOF010001531.1:0-1134 GCF_040675125.1 Spirillospora sp. NPDC049652
CTCGCGCGGGGCGACCACGCGCGAGCGCGGACCGGCCGTCCTCGGCCTCGGCGGTGAAGCGCCACAGGTCGATCCGCCCGGGCGGGACGGCCAGGAGGTAGCCGGGCTCGCGGGTCAGCAGCACCGCGGGCGGGGTGCGCGGCGGACGGTCCGGTTCGAGGGCCTTGCGGAGCGGCGCGATGTACGCCTGGAGCGTGCGGGTCGCGCCGGCGGGCGGCTCCCCGGCCCACAGCTCGTCGATCAGGCGGCCGAGGGAGACGACGCGTCCGGGTTCGAGGGCGAGCATCGCCAGGAGCGCCCGCTGCTTGCGCGTGCCGAGGTCGAGCGCGCCGCGTCCGGGCGCGATCGCCTCCAGCGGGCCGAACAGCCGGAACTCCAGGTCAGCCGCGGTCATGCCCCTCCCCCGGGAACGTCCGGAAAATCCACCTACGGTACCCCGGCCCCGCCGCAGGTCGCCCCGGACCGACCCCAGGCCGACCCCAGGCCGACCCCAGTCCGTTCCCAGTGCCCGACCGGCACGGTGGACCCGTCAGCACGGACGACGACGGCAGGAGCAGGGCATGAGCATCGGGAACGAACTTCGCGGCGTCCTTCGCGGCACGGTTCTGGAGGCGGGCGACGACGGGTTCGAGCGGGCGCGGCGGCCGTGGAACCTGGCGGTCGAGCAGCCCGTCCGCGCGGTGGTCGAGGCCGCCGACGCCGAGGACGTGGCGGCGCTGGTCCGGCACGCGCGCCTCGCCGGGCTGACCGTCGCGACGCAGCCGAGCGGGCACGGCGCGACCGGCGACACGGCCGACGCGGTCCTGCTGCGCACCACCCGCCTGGACGAGCTGAGCGTCGACCCGGAGACGCGGACGGCGCGGGCCGGGGCGGGCGTCAAGTGGGGGCGTGTGCTGGAGGCGGCGAGCCCGCACGGGCTGACCGGCCTCGCCGGGAGCAGCCCGGCGGTCACCGTGACCGGCTACACCCTCGGCGGCGGGCTGAGCTGGTTCGGGCGCAGGCACGGCTTCGCGTCCGACAGCGTCCGGGCGTTCGAGGTCGTGGACGCGTCGGGGACCCCGGCGCGGGTCACCGCAGCGTCCGACCCCGACCTGTTCTGGGCGCTGCGCGGCGGCGGCGGTGACCTCGCCAAGG
>NZ_JBFAOF010001532.1:0-1134 GCF_040675125.1 Spirillospora sp. NPDC049652
GGACGCGCTGATGCGCGGCGAGGCCGGCGCCGGCCCCGCCACGGCCGAGGTGATCGCCGCGTTCGAGAAGGGCACGCTGCCGCGGCTGCTGGCCCGGCGCGCCCCGGCCGGGCCGCCCGGCGCACTGCGCGACCGGGTGCTGGCGTCCTACGAGCGCGAGGCGGACGAGCCGTCCCCGACCGCGACCTCGCCCAGCCCGCTGGTGGTGATCGGACCGGCCGCGCTCGGCGCGCCCGCCGCCGGCACCGCCGCGCACCGGGCGGCCACCGCCGCCCGCCGGTCGCGCCGCCGGTTCGGCGCGGTCACCGGTATCGCCGCGTCGGCCGCCGCCGCGGTCGGCCTGCTCACCACGTGGGCGTCGGCGCGCGGGCACGGCGACGGGACGATCGTGCCGTCCGCCCGGACCGACCGCACCGCCTCGGTGACCGGCGCGACCGGGTCCGCGGATCCGGCGAAGGCGCCCGGCCCGAACGGCGTCGAGCACACGATCGGCACCAAGCCGTCCAGGACGCACGGCGAGGACCCCACGACGACGGAGGTGTCCGAGCCGTCGCAGGTGGCCGGAGCGCCGTCGGCGCCGGCCTCCCCGCCCGCCACGGGCGGCCCGCGCCGGGACACCCCGAGGAGCCCGTCCGGGCCGGGGACCGGCACCCCGCCGAGCACGACGCCGCCGTCCACGACCCCGCCGGACGGCACGACGCCGCCCGACCCGGGGACGAGCGGCCCGTCCACCCCGCCGCCCACCGTCCCGCCGGAGCAGCCGGAGCCGAGCCCCGCGCCCAGCCCCGGCACCCCGACGCCCGCCCCCGACGGCGGCTGACGACGGGCTGACGACGGGCTGAAGACGCGCTTAAAACAGCAAGGACGCCCCCGCCGCACCGGCGGGGGCGTTCGACGTTCCGGGCCCGCGGACCCGCCTCAGGCGGGGGTGGGGACGGGCCGGACGAGACGCCGCAGGGCGCGGCGGCGGCGCGCGTAGACGGCCGAGGTCGCCGACATCGCCGGGCCCGGGCCGATCTTGGCGAGGGCGGGCAGCGTGAACCGGCCGCGCCGCCGGTCGCGCAGCGCCATCAGCCCGCCGAGCGCGACTCCGGTCGCCATCGCGACGACGTGCCCGACGGCCGCGACGTCCAG
>NZ_JBFAOF010001533.1:0-1131 GCF_040675125.1 Spirillospora sp. NPDC049652
GTCGTCGCCGCGTCCGCCGACCCCGGTGAGCAGCGTCAGGCCGGGCAGCCGGACGGGCGGGTCTCCCCCGGACGCGCGCGCGGGACGCCCCCGGACCTGCCGGGACCGGCCCGCCTCTGGGGGGCGGGTGAGCAGGCGGCCCCGGAACACCGCGCCCTTGGCGGTGATCCGGACGGGCTGGAACGCCGACTCGGGCAGCGAGCAGAAGCCCGACCGCACCACGTCGGCGAACATCGCCTCCGACACCACGACGGCCAGGTCGCGGCGCGGGTCGTCCAGCAGGCGGCGCAGCGGCGTCGAGTCGAGCAGCCGCTGCACCACGACCGGCGCGTCCCCGGCCGGGCCGAACGGGCCGGGGGTCAGCGTGCCGTGGTGCAGCGCGAGCCGGACCCGCAGCCGGCCGCCGCGCCCCGCGTCGGGACGCGCGGGCGTGTCGCGGACGGCGTTCACCTCGCGCAGCGCGGCCTCGAAGCCGAGCACGAAGTCGCCCGCCACCACGGCCGGGGCGGTCCCGGCGGGCAGCAGGGCCAGCTCGCCGTCCCCGCCGACCTGCTCGGACCAGTCGGCCCGGCGCAGCCCGGCGGCGGCCGCCGCCCGGTCGAGCACGGCCGCCAGGTCGTGCTGCGCGGCCAGCTGCCATCGCGCGGTCAGCCTGCTGTAGCCCTGGATGTCCACGGCGAGCAGCAGTCGGTAGACCAGGTCTTCCTCCGGATTCACGCCCATCTCGCCTTCGTTCCTCCGAGCGCGTGGGGCGGTCGCCCACAGTCGCTCCACGCTGGAGTGAGTGTCGCCGTTCGGTGGAGGAGCTCTGTGACGTCAGGGGTTGGTGGCGCCTCCGTCCTCGTGTGATGCCGTCGTCGGCGGTTTGGACGGCACAACGCGGCGCGCCGAGCCCTCGGGTAAGTAAGAGCTATCCCTTCGGTAAGGTCCCGCGGCCGCTTGGTTACCGGCTGGTAGCGAAGGGGCCGTACGCTGGGGCCCGTGAGCGCGACGCGACCCGTCCAGGAACCCGGCCTGATGCTGCCCGGCCTGCGCGAGGTGTACCAGGTGTTCGTGCGGGCGGCCGGCGAGCTGCCCGCGCTGCCCGCCGCCCTGCCCGCCGAGGTGTGGGTGTCGGCCCAGCTCGGCACG
>NZ_JBFAOF010001534.1:0-1131 GCF_040675125.1 Spirillospora sp. NPDC049652
ATCGCCGAGTTCACCCGTGGCGGCGACGGCGGCGTCCGGGCCTGCCTCCCCTGACGCTAGGCTGTTTCGCAGTCCCGGCCCACTTCGCTCGCCTGGCGGCTCGCTACGTGACCAGGCCTGGGCGAACGCGGCATCGCTTCGCGATCTGCCCGCTTCCGCTCGCCTCCGGCATCGCTCCACCGGGCAGGTCACGCGTTCGCGCGCGTGGCTGAGGCCACTTCGAGACAGGCTCTAGGTGCTCGCGGCGTCAGGGCTGGACGACCTGGCGGACGACGATCTCGTCCAGGCGGCGTTCGACGATGGCGCCGACCGGCCAGTCGCGGACGAGCGTGCGCAGGCCCGCCGCCTCGTGCTCGGCGTGCGAGCCGTCGTAGCCCTGCTGCTCCAGGCTGCTGCGGATCGCCTCGACGTAGTCGGCCTCGGTGAACCCCGGGACGTCGCGGACCATGGCGGTGGTGGTGGCGCGGTGGGAGTTGAGCCCGGCGAACGCGCGGGCGCAGCCGCAGCCGCCGTCCGGATCGCCGCCGTCGCGGTCGCAGACGACGCCGATGTGGACGAGCTCGCCCTCCACGCACCAGGCGAAGTCGTTGCCGCGGTAGCCCTGGGTGAGGTTGGTTGCGGTGAGCAGCTTCACTGGCCGACCCCTTCCGTGACCCGCCCACCGTACGTCGCCGGTCGGACATTCCACGGGCGAACGTCCCCCACGCGAACGGGTTCCCAAACGCTGTCAGGAGCTGTCGGGACCCCCCTGACAAAACAGGCCCCCCACGGCCGTCCTGTCTCGGTAGACGGAGGCTGAGGTCGCGGCGCGCTTGGACGACGGCGCAACGCCGGACGCCCTGCGCGACGGCCCGCGGACCCGCCACGAAGCGCGAGGTAGGCCCTCCGGCTAGCCCTCCGGCGCCGGGGGGCGCAGCGCCTTCGCCCGCCGCAGGTACGCGGCCGCCGTCTCCTCGTCCTCGGTCGCCTCGGCGAGCAGTTCGAGGGCGCGGGCCTCACGCGCGGGCATGTCCCGTGCCGCCAGGGTCGCGAGCGCGCGGGTCAGCTCCTCAGCCGCGTCGGCGCGACGCCCGACGCCCAGGTACGCCTCTCCCAGCCGGGCGTGGATCTTCGCCTCGGTCAGCGGGTCGG
>NZ_JBFAOF010001535.1:0-1131 GCF_040675125.1 Spirillospora sp. NPDC049652
GTCGTTCGCGGTCCTGCACCTGGTGTCGCGGGCGCTGCTGCCGCCGGTCGCGCTCGGGGGGATGCTCGCCTGGGCCGTCCTGGTCGAGATGCGCGGGCTGGACCTGCCCGCCGCGCCCGCCACCGCGATCGCCGCGACCGTGGTGGGCCTGTTCGGCACCGCCTACGCGCGGCTGGCGCACGTCCCGGCGCTGGTCTGCGTGACGCCGTGCATCGCTCCGCTGATGCCCGGGACGCTGATGTACCGGGGCATGGTGCAGCTCACCACCGGACGGACCGGGCCCGCCGCGCTGGTGCTCGCCGAGGCGCTCGCGACGGCGCTGGCGATCGGCGCGGGCGTCTACATCGGCGGGGAGATGCTCCGGGTCGTCCGGCCGGCGCGGCGCGTGCTGCGGCCGCCCCGGCGCGTGCGCAGCTGACCTCCCGCCGCCGCACGGGAGGCGGCCGGATTCGGGCGCGCCCGGTGTGCGGCCGGGCGCGGCCCGCCTCAGGTGAGCTTCGCCAGCGCCTCGGCGGCGCGGTGGCAGTCGTGGAAGGTGCAGTAGAGCGGGACGGGCGCGAGCCGGACGATGTCGGGCTCGCGGGCGTCGGCGATGACGCCCGCCTCGTCCGCCAGGGCCTTCACCAGCCCGCCCGCGTCCGGGACGCGCAGCGAGAGCTGGGTGCCGCGCGAGGCCGGGTCGCCGGGCGTGATCACCCGGACGCCGCCGAGCGGCGCGAGCCGTTCGGCGAGGTAGCCGGTCAGGCGCTCGCTCTTGGCGCGCAGCGCCGCCATGCCGACCCGGTCGAAGATCTCCAGCGAGACGAGCACGGGCGCGAGGGCCAGGATCGGCGGGTTGGACAGCGCCCAGGCGTCGGCGGTCGGCGGGTGGTCGACGTCGGGGTCCATGCGGAAGCGGATGTCGGCGCGGGTGCTCCACCAGCCGGACAGGCGCGGCAGCGAGGTGTCGCGGACGTGCCGCTCGTGCACGAACGCGCCCGCGACCGCGCCGGGACCGCTGTTGAGGTACTTGTAGGTGCACCAGGCGGCGAAGTCGACGTCCCAGTCGTGCAGGCTCAGCGGGACGTTCCCGGCGGCGTGCGCCAGGTCCCAGCCGACGACCGCGCCCGCCTCGTGGCCCGCGCGGGTGAG
>NZ_JBFAOF010001536.1:0-1129 GCF_040675125.1 Spirillospora sp. NPDC049652
CCCGCGCGGCGGTCGCCAGTTCGCTGACGGCCTCGGCGTGCCGGCCGGCGGCGACGAGGGCCCCGGCCAGCAGGTATCCGTGCAAGGCCGCGCCGCGCCAGTTCCGAAGGTCGACGTTGACGTCCCGCGAGCGGCGGAAGGCGGCGACAGCGGCCTCGTGATCGCCCTGCCGCTGCCGGACGATTCCGACCGCCTCGACGATCCCGGCGTTGACGCGCCGGCGCATCCCCTCCGCGTCCTCGTCCCCTACGTCCACCGCCGTGATCGCCTCGCCGAGGCGGGTGAGGGCGGGCAGTTCGGCGGCGGCCTCGTCCAGCTTGCCGCCGCGCAGCAGCGCCCGGACGAGCAGCGTGTGCATGCGGGCCTCCGCCACATCGTCGTCCAGGTGCCGGGCCGAGGCGAGGCCGAGGCGGGCGACCTCCAGTTCGTCGGCGGGATGCGCGTGGGAGTCGTACAGCGCCCAGAGGGACTCGGCGAAACGCCAGACCAGCTCGTCCCACCGTTCGGCAGCGGCCATCCGGACGACGGCGAGGATGTTCGCGTTCTCGGTCTCGAGCCACGCGAGCGCCCCGTCCCGCTTCTCGGCCGGCTCGGGCGGCGCGGAGACCCGCAGGCGGCGGCCGAGGACGGCCCAGTCCGCCGCCTGCACCTCTCGCAGGTACCACGTGGCGAAGCGGCGGCGCAGGTCGCGGGACTCGTCCGCGACCGACTGGGCATGCAGGCGGACGAGGTCATGGAACCGGTACCGGGCCTCGTCGACCTCCTCCAGCAGGCTCGACTCCAGCAGCGCGTCGAGCGCGTCGTCCCCGCCTGGCCCGTCCGCGCCCGCCTCATCCTCCGCGCCAGCCTCACCGTCCGTGATGAGCTCGCAGAGCTCGGCGGAGAAGTCCGGACCGGGAAACGCGCCGAGGGCGCGGTAGAGGGCGGCGGCCCCGGGCGGCAGGTCGGCGTAGGCGGCGTCGAACACGGCTTCCACCACTGGTCTCCCCTCCGCGGTCAGCCTGGCGAGCCGCCGCTCCTCGTCGGCCAGTTCCGCCGAGAGCCTGCCGATGGCCTGCCTGCGCCGGGTGACCAGACGGGCGCCGCAGACGCGCAGCGCGATCGGCAGGCCGCCGCAGAGCCGGGCGAG
>NZ_JBFAOF010001537.1:0-1128 GCF_040675125.1 Spirillospora sp. NPDC049652
GACCTGCTCGCCGCCGGGGCGGGCCTGACGCCCGCGCGGACCCGCGCGGCGCTCACCCAGCTCGGGACGTCCGGCCGCGTCGGCTTCGACCTCGCCGAGGCGGCGCACTTCCACCGGGAGCTGCCGTACGACGCGCGGCGGGTGGCCGCGATGAACCCGCGCCTGCGGGCTGCCCGGGCGCTGGTGGAGGAGGGAGCGGTCCGCTTCGGTTCGCCGGAGGTCGCGCACGTCACGACCGGTGAGACGCGCGTCGTCCGGTTCGACGGCGACCGCGTCACCTGCACGTGCCCGTGGTGGCTGGACCATCGCGGCGGACGCGGCCCCTGCAAACACGTCCTGGCGGCCCGCATCGCCCGCGAGCCCGCCGAGGACACCGCCGAGGACACCGCTGACGAGACCGCGGGCCCGAGCCCGCGCGCGACGACCGGAGGGCAGGCGTGAACGAGGGCGTCCGCGAGGCGATCACGGCGGGACGGAGCGGCACGGCCCTGCTCCGCATCCAGGAGCTGGAGCCCGCCGAGCGCCGGCGGGTCGGCGCCGAGCTGCCCGCTCTGCTCCGCGAACTGCGCGAGCGTTCGACGTACGGGCTGATCGAGGGGCCGGTCGCGGACGCGCTGCTGCTCGCCGGTCTCGCCGCGATCTCCGGTGCCGCCGCCGCGGCGAACTGGCTGGCCCGTTCGGACCTGGTCTGGCAGGTCGTCCGATGGGAGCGGGGAAAGCGGGTCCGGACACCGAACTTGGAAGCGGCGGTGGCCGGCCGTCCGGAGGAGTGGGTCGCCGACGTGGTGCGGCGGGCCGCCGGGCGGATTCGCGACCGCTGGCAGCACGAGGGGCTCTGGACGGCCGTGGCCGCGCTCGTCCCGCTCGCGGGCGGGACGCCTCCGACCGACGACATGTTCGTCCTCGGGTGGACGCGGTGGGCGCCGGACCTTCCGTGGAGGCTCGCGGACGACCCGTTCACGGACACGCTGGTCCCCCGGCTCTTCGAGGTGGACGGCGCGGGCGACGCGAGCTGGGTGGAGCCGGTCGCCGCGCTCGTGGCGTCCGGCCGCCTCGACCGCGCGGAGGTGCTGGACCAGTGCGTCCGGCGCCTGCTGCGCGGCGGACGCGCCCAGGACCTGCGCTGGT
>NZ_JBFAOF010001538.1:0-1127 GCF_040675125.1 Spirillospora sp. NPDC049652
GCGCCCGCCACTGAGCCGTCCGGGCCTGCCAGGCCCGCCCCGGGCGCGCGGCGGAGGCCGAGCAGGCCCGGACCTCGCCGGATGGACCGTTCCGCGGCCGTATCGGATCGCGCCCGGCACGGCGGGCGCGCTAGATTCTTGGGGTGGAGGATATCGATCGCCAGATCCTCGGCCTGCTGGCCGACGACGGCCGGATGAGCTTCACCGACCTGGCCAAGGAGACCGGGCTGTCGGTGTCGGCGGTGCACCAGCGGGTGCGCCGGCTGCAGCGCCGCGGCGCGATCCGCGGCTTCACCGTGCAGCTCGACCACGAGCAGACCGGCCTGCCGATGACCGCGTTCGTCTCCATCAAGCCGATCGACCCCTCGGCCCCCGACGACGCGCCCGACCGGCTCGCCCACCTGACCGCCATCGAGGCGTGCCACTCGGTGGCGGGCGACGAGAGCTACATCCTGAAGGTCCGGGTGGCCTCGCCGAACGAGCTGGAGGACCTCCTCCAGAAGATCCGCGCCGCCGCGAACGTCGCCACCCGCACCACCGTCGTCCTCAGCACCCCCTGGGAAGGCCGCCACACCTCTCTGTGACACCCGCCGCGCGCCTCGGCCGAGACCGGGCGCCCGTCGCGGGTCAGGGCTTCGGCGCGAAGGCTTCGAGGGCCTCGCGGGCGCGGTCCATGGACGCGGCCGGGTCGGCGTCCGGGCCGGTCAGGGCCGGGTCGAAGTTCAGGTCCACGAACAGCTCGGTGACGCCCTGCCCGGCGAGCCGCCCGAAGTCGTCGCGGACCTGGTCGATCGTGCCGGTGAGCAGCGGCCGGTCCGGCCCGCCCGCGCCGCCTCCGCCACCCGCGCCGCCCGTGCCGTCAGGGCGGACGCGCACCGCGCCCCGGCACACCATCCGCAGCTCCTCCGGGTCGCGCCCCGCCTTCTCGGCCGCCTCGCGGACGACCCCGACCGAGCGTCCGAGCGCGCCGAGGTCGGCGCGGCTGGAGCTGACCCAGCCCGCGGCGAGCCGGCCGGCGCGGCGCAGGGCGGCGTCGGCGGCGCCGCCGAGCAGCACCGGCGGTCCCGGCTTCTGCACGGGGTTGTGGTCCATGACGAAGGGCGGGAATTCGTAGAAATCGCCGGGGA
>NZ_JBFAOF010001539.1:0-1125 GCF_040675125.1 Spirillospora sp. NPDC049652
CGCCGAGTCCCTCCGGGAAGTGGACCCAGGCGAGCCCGGCGTCGAACCGGGCGCGCAGGAACGCCAGGGGCTCGGTCGCGGCGGGATCGTGGGCGGCGAGGAAGGCCGCGACCCGCCGCTCCAGTTCCCGCGCGCCGGGCGGTGCTGTACTCACGGACGGACCTCCACAGGGGACATACCAACCGGTCGGTTTGTCTCACCCTAGGGAGCGGCCCGCGACCCCGTCAACGACCCGCGGGCACCGCCCGCGCCTCGCGCCCCTCCGCACGCGACGCCGAGGTTCACCCGGGAGAGGGAGCTTGATCATCCGGGTGGGGGAACCGCGCCGGGAGCGCCGGCCGGGAAGCTGGAGCGGTCGAGAAAGCCACCTCCCGCTCGATCGGAGCGCACACATGACCAGTTGGAACCGCCGGTCGTCCGTCCTGGGCGCGCTGGGCGCCACCGGAGTCGCCGCGGCCCTGACCGCCACCCTCTCCATCAACTCCTGGGCGGCGGCCGACGCGCCTTCGCCCACCGCCCCCGCCCCGGCGAGGCCCGCCGTGCCCGGCGTCGAGACGTCGCACCTGAAGGGATGGGCCCGGATGGACTTTCCGGTGCCCGACAACGACATCCAGGTGACCGTGGACGCGCACGCGACGTTCGACGCCCACGGCTCGTCCACCCCGACCCGGTCGTGGGGGACCTTCCGGATCTCCCACCGGGCCAAGATGCCCGACGGGTCCTGGTTCACCAACTGGGGCGTCCTGGCCGTCGACTGCCTGACCACCGGCGGCCCCACCGCGACCGTCACCGGCACCCTCACCAAGGTGACCCCCGGCGGGCCATGGGAGGGGATGCTCAGGAACCACGATCGCATGGGCATCAGCTTCTACGTGGCGGGCGAGCACGGCGGCCCCAGCCGGATCGGCCTGAGCGGCGGCCCCGGCCCCGGGGACGGCCAACTCCGCAAGTGCATGGCTCCGGCGGCCGACGCCCGAGTCCTCAAGGGCGGCTACACGCTGGTCGACAAGAGGTGAACGACCGTCCCGCTGACCAGTGTTCAGCGGGACGGCGGCGTCCGTCAGGGGGATGCGGGGGTTTTCAGGGCCGCCGGCAAGGGCTCGGCGTGCAGCACGGTCAGCGAGG
>NZ_JBFAOF010001540.1:0-1122 GCF_040675125.1 Spirillospora sp. NPDC049652
CGACGGCGGCACGCCCCCGGCGTACGAGTTCGAGCCGACCGGCGCGGCCGTGATCGCCCCGGACCGGGTGCGGCCCCGCACGGCCGCCGCCTACCTCGCCGCCGTCCTGCCGCCGGACCCCGGCCCCGGCTGGGCCGGCCTGCTGCGCGCCCTGCGGGCGGGCGACCCGGTGCTCGCCCGCGCGCTGTCCACCCCGCTCGCGCTCTGGCTCGTCCGCGTCCACGCCGACGTGCGCGCCGACCCCGCGCCGCTGCTCGACCGCGCGCTGCTCCCGACCGCGCGGGACATCGAGGACCACCTGCTGGACGGCCTGATCGAGGCCGCGCTCCGGCATCCCGCGCCGCGCCGGGCGGACGCGCTGCCCAGGCGCGTCCCGGACGCGGAGGTCCGTGCGGGGAGGCGGTGGCTCGCCTTCCTAGCCCGGCATCTGAACGCCCTCGGCACCCGCGACCTGGAGTGGTGGGAACTGCGCCGGGCCGTCTCCCCCGCCGCGCGGGCGCTCGCCGCCGGACTGGCGGCGCTGCTGGTCTCCGTCCCGCTGTTCGCCGTGTGCGACCTGGCCCTGCGGGCGGCGGCCGACCCGGAGCGGGGCGAGATCCTCCCCGGCGGCTGGCGGTTCGGGATCGTGGTGGCGCTGGCCTTCACGGCGGTCCGGCTCGTCCCCCGGCGGCTCGTCCCCGGGCGGCGCGGCGTCACGGACGGGGAAGGAGCGGCCAAGGCGCGGGACTCGGCCATCGTGTTCCTCGCAGCCGTCACCGTGATGATGCTGTGGCCCGCGGGGATGCGGGCCACGGGCTCGTTCTCCGGGCTGCCCGAGAAGCTGGTCGTGGCGTTGCTCCTCGCGACGCCGCTGGGGCTCGGGCATCTGCTCGGCGCGCGGCGCTCGGACCGTCCGTCCTTCGCCCACCTCGGGCTGCGCGGCCGGACCCGTGACCTGGCGCGCGACGCGGCGCGGAGCACCCTGCTGCTGTACGCGGGCGTCGCGGGCACCTACTCCGCCGCCGCGACAGGGCTCGTCCTCGTCCAGCACGACGCCACCGCGCTGCGGGAACTGCGCGCGGCGGGGCCGCCGCTGCTGCTGACGATGGCGCTGACCATGCTGCCGATGGGACTCACGCTCGG
>NZ_JBFAOF010001541.1:0-1121 GCF_040675125.1 Spirillospora sp. NPDC049652
GTTCTACTGGGCGGCGCGGCAGCTCGCCGCGAACCCGCGCGTCCGCGACGCCGCCGCGGCCGGCCGCCTGCGGTTCGGCACGGTCGACACCTGGCTCGCCT
This sequence comes from Spirillospora sp. NPDC049652, assembly GCF_040675125.1. NCBI lineage: Bacteria > Bacillati > Actinomycetota > Actinomycetes > Streptosporangiales > Thermomonosporaceae > Spirillospora > Spirillospora sp. NPDC049652. The sequence goes on from NZ_JBFAOF010001541.1 coordinate 102, forward strand.
GGAACCTCACCGGCGGCCGGACGTACGCGACGACCCCCACCAACGCCTGCTCCACCGGCGGCTACCTGCTGCGCGAGCACGCCTGGCACACCGAGTGGATCGAGCGGCTCGGCTTCCCCCTGGGCCTGCTGCCCGAACTGCGCTCCGACGACGAGGGCATGGGCGTGACCGACGAGGGCGTCCTCGGCCTCGCGGTGCCGATCGCGGCGTCCATGGGCGACCAGCACGCCGCGCTGATCGCGCTCGGCGGCCTGGAGGCCGGCGACGCCATGTGCATGTACGGCACGGGCACGTTCGCCGACGCCGCGACCGGCACCGAGGTCTACCCGCCGGTCCCGGGCGCGGACGGCGTCCTCGCCCACGTCGGACGGCGCGAGGGCGACACCACGCAGTTCAGCCTGGAGGCGTACTGCTCCACGACCGGCTCGGCGCTGCGCTGGTTCTGCGAGGACCTCGGGTTCTTCCGGACCCCGGCGGAGATCAGCGAGCTGGCCGCGAAGGCGGACTCCTCCGGCGGCGCGTGGTTCGTGCCCGCCCTCGCCGGGGTCCGCACCCCCGCGTGGACGCCGCGCGCGACGGCCGCGCTGTCCGGCCTGACCCTCGCGACCGGACGCGCCGAACTGGCGCACGCGATCCTGGAGGGCATCGCGCACTCGGTGTGCGACCTGGTGGACGGCATGACCACCACCACCGGGGCGCCGCTGCGCCGCATCCGGGTCGGCGGCGGCGTCGCGGGCAGCGACCCGCTGATGCGGATCCAGGCCGACCTCATCGGGCTGCCGCTGGAGCGCGACGCCGACTCGGCGACCGCGAGCCTGCGCGGCACCGCCTACCTGGCCGGGGCCCGGCAGGGCCTCTGGCCGTCCCTGCAGACCATCGTGGAGGCGCAGCCGATCGGCCGCGTCTTCGAACCGGCGCTCGGCCCGCCCCAGACCCGTCCCTGACGAAGCAGCACCCCTCAAGAGCCCAGCCAAACGACCAACCAGAGCCCCCGCACCCCCACCGACAACCGAGCCAACC
>NZ_JBFAOF010001542.1:0-1117 GCF_040675125.1 Spirillospora sp. NPDC049652
CGGCGACGACGGGAACGGCGCGCTGCTGCGCGCCGCGCTCGGCGCCGCCGGGGTGGACCTGGCGCACCTGCTGGTCGCCGAGGGGCCGTCCGGGGTCGCGCTGATCACGGTCGGCCCGGACGGCGACAACAGCATCATCGTGTCGCCCGGCGCGAACGGCCGGCTCACCGAGCACGACGTCGCCGGCGCCCGCGAGCTGGTCGAGGGCGCGGCGGTGGTGTCGCTGCAACTGGAGATCCCGCTGCCGACCGTCGCGGCGGCCGCCCGCACCGCGGCGGACGCCGGGGCGCGGGTCGTGCTGAACCTGTCGCCGGCCGCCGCCGTCCCGTCCGACCTGCTCGCGCTCTGCGACCCGCTGGTGGTCAACGAGCACGAGGCGGCGTTCCTGCTGCCGGGCCACGGCCCGTCGGACGACCCGGCGACGCTGGCGGCGGCGCTGCTGGAGCTCGGCCCGCGGTCGGTCGTGATCACCCTCGGCCCGGACGGCGCGCTCGTCGCCACCCGCGACGGCGCGCAAACCGTTCCGTCGCCGCGGGTCGAGCCGGTGGACACCACCGGGGCCGGGGACGCGTTCACCGCCGCCCTCTGCCTGCGGCTCGCGCGCGGCGACGACCTGGAGGCGGCGGCGCGGTTCGCGGTCCGGGTGGGCGCGGCGGCCGTGCTGGGGGAGGGCGCGCAGTCGTCCTACCCCGCCGAGGGCGACGACCTGCCGTCCTGAGCGGGCGGCATGGAGACGGCCCGGGCTTCTTCGGCCCGGGCCGTCTCGCTGTTCCCGGACACCGGCACCGAGTGCGCGGGCCGCGGGTCAGGCCGCCGCGGCGTGGTCGCGCAGCTCGGTCAGCGTCTCGGCGACGTCGCGGACGTCCGCGCCGAGGTCGAACCGGCTGAGCATGATGAGGTCGTCGGCGGTCTCGATCTCCAGCAGCGTCGTCCGGCTGAACAGCCGCCGGCGCTCGTCCACCCGGACGGCGGCGACCTGCGGCCACGCCAGCCGCTCCCGCCTGGCGTAGCCGCGCACGGCCGTCAGCCCGGCGGCGTCGGCCTCCAGCCGGACCGGGGCGAGCAGGTCGCGCGCCGCGAGCACCGCCGCGCCGGCCGCCGCGACCCCGGCGAGCAG
>NZ_JBFAOF010001543.1:0-1117 GCF_040675125.1 Spirillospora sp. NPDC049652
CGCCGAGGAGGCCGACCGCGGCCTGCGCGGCCCGGACCAGCACGCCTGGCTGTCCCGGCTGGACGCCGAGGCCGCCGGCCTGCGCGCCGCGTCGCACGCCTGCGTCCAGCACGGTGACGCGGCCCTGGCCCTGCGCCTGGCCTGCGCGCTCGCCTGGTACTGGGTGCTGCGCGGCCGGGTCGCCGAGGGCCGCCGCACGCTGGCCGCCGCCCTCGCCGTCGCGCCCGCCGCCGGTTCCGGAGCGGACGCGCCGGACGAGGTGCTGCGGGCGACCGCGATGACCTGGCAGGCGGGGATCGCGGCCCTGGCCGGGGAGCCGCCGGACGCGCTGGTGGACGACCGGCACGCCGCCGTCCGCCCCTGCCTCGACGTCCTGGACGCCCTGGACCCGGCCGGGGACGGGCTCGCCGCACCGGAGCGGGCCGCGTTCGCGCGGGCGGTCCTGCTGCTCGCGATCGTAAGCCCCATCGACGTGGCGTCCCCGGCGGACGACCCGGTCGTCCGGCTGTACGCGGTGTTCGAGCGGCTCGGCGACCGGTGGGGCGAGGCCGCCGCGCTCTCGGTGCTGGCGTACCACGCGCAGCTCCTCGGCGACTTCCCGGTGCTGCGCCGGTACGCGCACCGGAGCCTCGACCTGTTCCGGGGGATCGGCGACCGGTGGGGGCTGCTGCAGGCGGCCACCCCGCTGGCCGACGCGGCGCGGCTCGCCGGGGACTACGAGCAGGCGGCCCGCTGGTACGCCGACGGCCTGCGCATCGCCCGCGAGCTCGGCCTGCGCGCCGAGGAGGCCCGGCAGCTCACCGGCGCGGGGCACATCGCCCAGCTGCACGGCGAGCACGCGCGGGCGCGGCAGCTCTACCTGCGGGCGCGCGAGCTCGCCGCCGACGAGTCGGTCAAGGTGATGGAGCAGGTCGCCGACCTCGGCCTCGCCGTGAGCGCGCGGCGGCAGGGCCGGCACGACGAGGCGGAGCGGCTGCTGCTGCCCTGGCTCGACTGGAACCGGCGGGCCGACTGGCCCGCGGGCATGGCCTCGGTGCTGGCCGAACTCGGCTACGTCGCCGAGCAGCGGGGCGACGCGCGGACCGGGTCGAGGACGCCGAGGAGGCCCTGACCAGGG
>NZ_JBFAOF010001544.1:0-1115 GCF_040675125.1 Spirillospora sp. NPDC049652
CGCTGGCCACCGCGCTCGGCGTCCCGCTGGGCAACCTCGCCGAGCGGGCCCTGGACTGGCGCGTGACGCTCGGCCTGGTCGCCGCGCTCTGCGCGGTGGCCGCGATCGGCGTCCTCGCGGTCATGCCCGCGCTGCCCGGATCTCCGCCGGTCCCGCTCCGCGAGCGGCTCGCCGTCCTCCGCGAGCCGGGGGTCCTGGCGGTCCTCCCGCTGACCGTGGCCGGGATCGCCGCCGGGTACGGGCTGTACGCGTTCGCGGTGCCGGTGCTGCGCGCGCTCGGCGCGGGCCCGTCGCAGGAGGCGTGGCTGCTGTTCCTGTACGGCGTGGGAGCCGTTCTCGGGAACCTGCTCTCGGGCGCGAAGGTGGACCGGCACGGGCCCGTGCGCGTCCAGGCCGTCGGGTTCACCGTGCTCACCGCCACCTTGGCCGCCTTCGCGCTGGCCGCCCACACGGGCGTCCGGCTGCTGCCGCTGACCGCCGTCCTGATGGTCGCCTGGGGCGCCGCCACCTGGTTCCAGACCCCGGCCCAGCAGGTCCGCCTGATCAGCGCCGCGCCGGACGAGACCGCCGTGGTGATCGGCCTGAACGCGGCCGCCCTCTACGGCGGGATCGCCCTCGGCACGGCACTCGGCGGCCTCCTGCTGCCGGCCGGGGCGGCCACGGCCCTGGCCGTCGCCGCCGGGCTGGCGCTGCTCTGCCTCCCCTACCTGTGGGCGACCCGGCGCTTCGGCCGGCTCGCCACGGAGGACGGCGCACGGGACGGCCGGACGGAGGGCGCACGGGACGGCCGGACGGACGGCGCACGGGTCGGCCGGACGGACGGCCGGCGGGTCAGCCGGTAGTCCACGGGCGGAGCTTGTCCGGGTTGCGGACGCACCAGATGTGCTTGATCAGGCCGTCCTGGACATCGAAGGCGAAGACCGCCGCGATGCCGCCCTCGTTGCGCGCCACCAGTCCGGGCTGGGCGTTGACGGTCTCCTCCGCCACCTCCATCCCGGGGGCGCGGGAGATGACGTCGACCATGTAGGCGGCGATCCGCTCGGCGCCCTCGATCGGCCTCGCCATGGCGGCGACGACGCCTCCGCCGTCCCCGACCGCGACCGCGTCGGGGGCGA
>NZ_JBFAOF010001545.1:0-1114 GCF_040675125.1 Spirillospora sp. NPDC049652
CGCCGCCTCGCCTACGCCGAGTGCCTCGACATGCTCGCCCGCGTCCTGGAGCTCTGGGACCGTGTGCCGGACGCCGCCGAGCGCATCGGCGCGCCCCGGATCGAGGTGTTCGAGCAGGCCGTCCTCGCCGCCGAGAGCGCCGGTGAGCTGGACCGCGGCGTGAAGTACGCGACCGGGGCGCTGCGCGAGCTGCCGGACGTCCCGGAGAACGCCCCCCGCCGCGCCGCGCTGCTGGAGCTGCGCGGCCGCATGCTGTTCGACCAGACACTGCCCGGCGCCGTGGACGACCTGCGCGAGGCCGTCCGGCTGCTGCCCGCGGACCGGCCCACGCTGGAGCGCGCGCGGGTCCTCAACACCCTGGCGACGGTCGGCCGCCTGCTGCCGCGCTCCGACGAGCCCCGGTCCGCCGCGCACGCCGCCCTGGAGATCGGGCGCAGCCTGCACGACCGGCAGGCCGAGGTGGAGGCGCTGCTCACGCTGTCCTGCGTGGACTTCGACTACGGCGCGGGCTACGGCCAGGACGGCCCGACCGAGAAGATGCTCGACCGGATGCGGGAGCTCGCCGACCTGGAGGGCGACGACCGGCTGCGGCTGCGCGTGGCGATCAACCGGTCGCACTTCCTGGAGGGCTCCGGACGGCACGCCGAGGCCGTCGAGGTCGCCCGCGAGGGCGTGCAGAAGGCCCAGCTCAACGGGGTCGCCCGCACCCAGGGCGCGTTCCTGGCCATCAACCAGGCCGAGCCGCTGGTCTCGCTCGGCCGCTGGGACGAGGCGGACGTGCTGCTGCGCCGCACCATCGACCAGCGCCCGCCGCGCAAGATCCGGACCTCGCTGTTCGCGCTCGCCGGGGAGATCGCGACCGCGCGCGGCGACCTCGACCGCGCGACGCGGATGCTCGGCTACGCCCGCGAGGTGACCTGGCCCAAGGCGCAGGACCTGTTCGCCACCCGCCGCCTGGAGGCGGCCATCCGGCTCGCGCAGGGCCGTCCGGACGCCGCGCTCGTCGCCGCCGAGCCGGTGCTGGGCGTCGCGAAGGTCGCCGTCGTCACGGCGGTCATGCTGGCCACGGGTGCCGTCGTCGCGCTGAGCACCTTCACGGTGAGCCAGACGATCC
>NZ_JBFAOF010001546.1:0-1113 GCF_040675125.1 Spirillospora sp. NPDC049652
GGCCGGCGGCCGCGCCGGACGCGGACGCACCGGCGGCGCCGGAGGCGGCGGACCGCTCCCCGGCGTCCGCGAACGCGTCGTCCCCGGGCCCGTCCATGCCGGGCCCGGACGCCTGCTCGGGCGGTGCCATGGTCAGGCGCCGCCCTGCTGACCGGCCGAGACGGCCGAGCGCGGGTCGGCCGACAGGTGCTGGCCGACCCGGGTGACCAGCATCGCCATCTCGTAGGCGATGACGCCGAGGTCGGCCCCGGCGTCCGCCAGCACGGCCAGGCACGCGCCGTGCCCGGCCGCCGAGATGATGAGGAACGAGTTCTCCATCTCCACGATGGTCTGCCGGACGGCACCGCCGCCGAAGGTCTCCCCCGCGCCGCGGGCGAGGCTCTGGAAGCTCGCCGCGACCGCCGCCATGTGCTCGGAGTCCTCCCGCGCGAGCCCGCTGGACGCCGCCATGCGCAGCCCGTCGCTGGACAGCACCACCGCGTTCTGCACCTGCGGGACGCGCTGCACCAGGTTGTCGAGCAGCCAGTTCAGCTCGCCTGCCGCCGCACCACCGGCCTGTTGGGCTTGTGTCATGGGATCTGGTCCTCCTGGTCGGATGGAGTGGTCGGTTCCGGGGGGCCTGTGGGAGCGGCGGGTGGGTTCGCGTCCTCACGTCCTGCGGCGCGGGTGGGCGCCGCGTCGGGGGGTCGGGCCGCGGCGGAATCGGTCCGCGGAGCGGCGGAATCGGTCCGCGGAGCGGCGGAATCGGTCCGCGGCGCTCGCGCGCCGGGCCGGGCTTCGGTGCCGGACGGGCCGTTCCCCGGGGTGTCCGGAGTATCCGGGTCGTCCGGGCTTCCGGCCGGGGTCGGGCCCGCGGCCGGCGCGGCGCCGGGCAGGGGGTTGCCGGACGGGGCGGTGTCGGCCGCGTCCGCGCGGCCGCGCTGCCAGCCCGCCTGCATCGCCGACAGCATCGAGCGCAGCGACTCGGGCGAGCGCTCGCCGTCGGCGGGGCCCGGCGGGACGGGCGCGGCGAACAGTCCCGTCGCGCCCGGGTCCGGGGCGTCCGCCTGGATCGGCAGCGGACCGGTCGTCGCGGCGTCCAGGTCGCCCGGCGCGACGTGCGGCTCAGCGGGG
>NZ_JBFAOF010001547.1:0-1109 GCF_040675125.1 Spirillospora sp. NPDC049652
CCACGACGTCCAGCCGGTCCGGACGGCCGAGCGCCGCGTCCACCTCGCCGAGCAGCCGGGCCAGCGCCGCCGTGAACCGGGACGAGGCGCTCACCGAGGTGCGGAAGTGCTCGGCCGGCCGCTCGCCCCGCCGGTAGAAGCCGTCCTCCCCGTAGAGCGCCAGCTCCATCGCGGGCCGCCAGGATGCCCAGGTCAACGCCACCACCCTGCCGACGTTACCGCGCTCCGCGACTCACGCGGGCGACGGCGAGGAGGGGGCTACCTGGGGTGGACGACGTGTCCGACCTGGGGTTGATCCGAGGTTGACCAGCCCATACGTACGCTGGCGGCATGGTCGGCAGGCTGTGGGAGTGGTGGCGTGGCAGGCGGGCGTTGGTGGACGCCGCGTTCCTCGCCCCGCTGGCGTTGCTGCAGGTGCTCTCGGCGCCGTCCGTGCTGCACGACACGACCGGCTTCTACAAGCTCTCGGCGACGGGCCTGGTGGCGCTCTCCGCGGTCCTCCTGGTGCCCATGGTCTGGCGCAGGCACTGGCCACGGCTGACGTTCGCGGTGGTCGCGCTGGTCAGCTTCGCGCAGTGGCTGCACGGCACGCAGGTGCTCATGGCGAACGGCACCGTGCTCGTCGGCCTGTACACGGTCACCGCGTACTGCGCGTTCCGCTGGGGGCTCGCGGCGCTGGGCGTCGCCGTGCTCGGCGCGGTCCTGGAGGCCCTCCAGCAGTGGCACGGCGACCTGCCGGGCATGCGCGGGCCGCTGTTCGTGTTCGTCCTGGCCATCCTCGCCGTCTGGGTGCTCGGCCTGCACATCCGGACGCGCCGCGCCTACCTGCGCAACCTGGAGGAACGCGCGAAGCGGCTGGAGCACGAGCGGGACACCGAGATCCAGATGGCCCGCAACGCCGAGCGCGCCCGGATCGCGCGCGAGATGCACGACGTCGTGGCGCACAACGTCAGCGTCATCATCGTCCAGGCGGACGGCGCGTCCTACGCGATCGACAGTGATCCCGGCCGCGCCCGGCAGGCGCTGGAGACGATCTCCGCGACCGGCCGGACGGCGCTGGCGGAGATGCGGCGGCTGCTCGGCGTGCTGCGCGAGGAGGCCGCGGCGGG
>NZ_JBFAOF010001548.1:0-1109 GCF_040675125.1 Spirillospora sp. NPDC049652
GGCGATCCGGCGCAGCCAGACCCGCCGCACGCTGGGGAGGCTCGCGGGGCCCGGCGGCATGGACCCGACGCTGTTCGGCGTCCTGGACGCGATCGAGGGGCACGGCGGCCCCTGCGCCGTCACCGACGTCGCCGCCGCCCTCGGCGTGGACCAGCCGCGCGCCAGCCGCCTCGCCCTGCGCGCCGAGCAGGAGGGGCTGGTGACCCGGGCGCCCGACCCGTCCGACCGGCGGCGCACGCTGCTCGGGCTCACCGCCGCCGGCCGCGAGGGCCTCGACCGCGCGCACCGGACGCGGCGGCGGCTCTTCGCCGAGGTCATGGCCGACTGGCCGGACGCCGACCGGGCCGAGTTCGCCCGCCTGGTCACGGCGTTCGTGGCGTCCTTCGGCGCGACGGCCGCCGCCCGCGCGGACGGCGGGACGGCCGGTCAGGACCCGGCGGCGGGCGACCGCGGGGACGGGCCGGTCAGCGCGACGGCGGACTCGGCCGTGTAGACGAGGAAGGTGAAGCTCTCGACCAGGTACAGGTCGACGCCGGACGCGTCGTGGGCGGTGTAGCCGATGGAGAGGTCCCGGCCGAGGCTCAGCCGGTAGTCGCCGCCGCGGGTGCTCATCACGACGCCGCCGTCGATCGCCGGTGCCCAGACGATCCCGCCGTCCACGAGCTTGGCGAGGTGCTGGTAGACGGGATAGCCCTGGTCGGACGAGCGGGTCGCGGCGGTGTAGGCCTCAGCGCCCAGGACGAGCGCGTACGGCCCGCCCACGCCCGCGAGCCGCAGCGTGGCGAGCGCCTCGGCGACGACGTCCGGGTAGTGCGACGCCTCGGCGGGCAGCGGACGGGCCGGTGAGACGGTGGCCGCCTCGGCGGCGATCCCGGCGATGCGCGCGGGGGCGTAGCCGTGGAAGACCGCGCGGTCCTCGGCGTGCGCGAGCCTGGTGGCCGCGTCCTTGGCGGGCTGCCAGTCGGCGTCCCCCGCGCCGCGCTCCACCGAGCCCACGGCCTCCCGCGACACGGTGAACGGGACGGTCAGCCGGACCACCGGACGGCTCGTGCGCAGCGCCGCGGCGACGCCGTCGGCGGGGGAGTCCGCCGGGTCGAGATGGCCGGTGG
>NZ_JBFAOF010001549.1:0-1108 GCF_040675125.1 Spirillospora sp. NPDC049652
CCTCCGGCCGCCTGCCCTACGCGCCGTCCAGCGTGGCCAGTTCCTCCTCGGTGCCGGCCTGGCCGGGTCGGCGGGCGTGCTGGTGGGCGGACGCGTCGCCCAGGGGCTCGGCGCGGCGCTGCTGTCACCGTCGGCCCTGTCGCTGGTGGTGGGACTGTTCGACGGGGACGAGCGGAACCGCGCGCTCGGCGTGTGGTCCGCGCTCGGCGGCGGGGGAGCGGCCCTCGGCGTGCTGCTCGGCGGCGTGCTCACCGCCGGTCCGGGATGGCCGTGGGTGTTCTTCGTCAACGTCCCCATCGGACTGGCGATCGTCGTCGCACTGGCCGTCATGCTGCCGGACACGCCCGCGCCCGCGGCGCGGCCCCGGCTCGACCTGCTCGGCGCGGTGCTGGTGACCGCGTCCACGGGGGCGCTCATCTACGCGCTCATCGCGGCGGGCGGGCACGGCTGGCTGTCCGCGGTGACCGGCGGGTTCGCGGCCGCCGCGCTGGTCGGGTACGCGCTGTTCGCGGTCTGGCAGCGGCGGGCGCGCTCGCCGCTGATGGACGTCCGCCTGCTGGCGCGCCGCCCGGTCACCACCGGCGCGTTCCTGATCTGGATGGCGACGGCGCTGATGGTCGCGGTGTTCTTCCTCGGCACGTTCTACTTCCAGCACGGGCGCGGGTACGGCGCGATGCGGACCGGCCTGCTGTTCCTCCCGGTGGCGGTGGCGACGATGGCGGGGGCGAACCTCACCGGGCGCGTCATCGGGCGCGTGGGCGCGCGCGTGCCGGCGGTCGCGGGCCTGCTGGTCTCGGCGGCCGGCATGACACTTCCGGCGGTGACGATGCGTCCGGTCGCGGTCGTGGTCGGGGTGGCCGTCGCGGCGGCGGGCACGGGCGCGCTGTTCGTCGTCGCGTCGGCGACCGCGCTCGGCCGGGTAGCGCCCCACGAGGCGGGAATCGCCTCCGGCATCGTCAGCACGTTCCACGAGTTCGGCGCGTCCTTCGGCGCGGCCGTCGTGTCCAGCGTCGCCGCCGCCAGCCTGGTCGGGACGACGCTGGACGGCTTCACCAGGGGGTTCGTCGTCGCCGCCGTCGCGTCGGCGGTGGGCGCCCTGGCGGCCGCG
>NZ_JBFAOF010001550.1:0-1096 GCF_040675125.1 Spirillospora sp. NPDC049652
CGCGCCGCGCCTGACCGTGACGCGGCCGCCCAGCGTGGCCGGGTGGCCGCCGCCTTCGCCGTGGACGCGCACGTCGAGGTCCGACACCAGGCCGCCCATCGTGACCCACACGCGGCCGTGGCGGATGGCGTCCATGACGCCGCGGAAGGTCGGGGAGGTCGCGCCGACGACGGTGCGGCTGAACTGGCCGGGCCAGAAGTCGGCGTAGGTGTGGGGTGTCCCCGTGTCGACCGGGTCGGGGTAGCGGCCGTGCGCGTCGTACCAGCCGTCCGGGACGGAGGGGGAGGCGAGGGTGCTGCCGTTGGCGCTGTGGATGTCGGAGTTGCTGGTGATCCACCAGCCGCGGCCCTCGGCGAGCATCGCGTCCCAGAGGCCGCCGAGCTTGGCGGTCATCCAGTCGAAGCCGCCGAACGTCCGGTAGGACTCCGACGGCCAGCCCGTCCAGGAGTCGGTGCCGGGCGCGTTGCCGTAGCCGCCGCGGTGGCCGCCGTCGTTCTGCGCCCCGGGGGAGCCCTCCATGCCGACGGCGATGTGCGGCGCGGTGTCGCGGTAGTCGCGGAACTCGCGCGGCGAGTAGCGGCCGTTCCTGCTGGGATGGTTGGCGATCATCAGGGCGGAGTCGATGGCGCCCCGGTCGATCTGGCCGGACATCCAGCGCAGCCCGGCCAGCGCGGCCGCCTCGTTGGCGGGCGAAGTGTGGTTGGTGCCGTTGATGTTGCCGTCGAAGAGCTTCTCGAAGGCGCGCAGGGCCTTGAGCTCGTCCCGCGCGGCGTCGAAGAAGACCGTGGCGTGCTCGCCGGACGGAACGTTCCATTCCAGCCCCTGCCAGAGCAGCATGGACGGGTTCGCCCGCCGGGCCCGCAGGACGTCGGCGTAGGTCTGCTCGACCGCGAACTTCTCGTGCGCGACGTGCCCGTGGTCGGTGATCACCATCCAGTCGAGGCCGTGCTCGCGGCCCGCCGCGACCTGCTGCGCGACCGTGTGCATGGCGTCGTAGCTGGACTGCGTGTGGACGTGGTGGTCCCCGGCGAGCCAGCGCAGCCGGCGCGGGTCCGGGGCGGACGGCCGGTGCCGCGGCCCTGGGGAGGCGGACGCG
>NZ_JBFAOF010001551.1:0-1094 GCF_040675125.1 Spirillospora sp. NPDC049652
GCCGGGCTCCACGCCCAGTTCCTCGCGCAGCCGTTCGCGCAGGTCGGCGAAGACGGCGAGCGCCTCGCCCTGGCGGCCCAGCCGGTACAGCACGCGCATCTGCAGCGTGCGGAGCCGCTCGCGGAGCGGGAGCCGGGAGGTGAGGTCCGCGAGCTCGGCCACGAGCGTCACGTCCTCGCCCAGGTCGAACCGCAGCTCGGCGCGGTCCTCCAGGGCGGTCAGCCGCGCCTCCTCCAGGCGGGCGACCGGACCGGCCGCGAACGGCTCGGCGGTGAAGTCGGCGAGGGCCGGGCCGCGCCACAGCGCCAGCGCCTCGGCCAGCAGGCGCACCCGCTCGCGGACGTCGCCGCCGGGCCCGGCGCGTTCCAGCAGCGCCTCGAACCGGAAGGCGTCCACCGCGTCCGGCGGGACCTCCAGGACGTATCCGGAGCCGCGCCGGACGAGGGGGTCCGGCACGTCCGGCTCGGCGTCCCGGAGCGCCCGGCGCAACTGCGACACCTTGCTCCGCAGCACCGCGCCGGGCTTCGAGGGCGGACGCGCGCCCCACAGATCCTCGACCAGGCGGTCGGACGGGACGACGCGTCCCGGCGTCATCAGCAGATTCACCAGAAGCGCGCGGACCTTCGCCTCCGGGATCCTGACCTCGCGCCCGTCGCCGGTCCGCACTTCCAGTGGGCCGAGCACACCGAAGCGCATGGCGGCACTTTATCCGCAACAGCGCCGTCCGCAACCGGTCCGCCGCACATTCCGAGAAGGCGGAATCCGGTTCCCGACCGGCCGAACCATTCCAGAACGAAATCGGAACACCGGCTCGGAAGAATGGCCGGGCACTCCTTTTCGCACCGCTCCGAACGCCGATTTCCACGGGAGGGAGGAGCGCAGAGACCCCGGCCCGGCGACCCCGCGGCGGCACCGCCCGCCGGGCCGTCCCCGGCTCCGGGCGTCCGGCGGGCCGCGCGCCAGCGGCCGGGCCGCCCGTGCCGGGACCGACACACCGCGGCCACCGGAAACCACCAGCGGGACCGGGCGGCGGCGCGCTCGGCCGAACGGCTCGAACGCAAGGTGGCGGATCTCCGTTCACGTCTGGAACGAGC
>NZ_JBFAOF010001552.1:0-1094 GCF_040675125.1 Spirillospora sp. NPDC049652
CACGGCCCCGCCCGGCACCGCATGGCGCTGCCCGGCACCGCACGGCCCCGCCCGTCCACTCCGGACGTGCGGGGCCGTCCCCGCCCAGGTCGGCGGGGCCGCTCGGGCCGGAAGGGGTCTCACAACCTGGACGTCCGGCACGAGCGGCCCCGGCGACTCAATAGGATCGTGGGCATGCTGCGCTGGTTGACCGCGGGCGAGTCCCATGGCCCGGCCCTCACCGCGATCGTGGAGGGCCTTCCGGCCGGTGTGCGCGTGACCTCGGCGGACATCGCCGACGAACTGCGCCGCCGGCGGCTCGGGCATGGGCGGGGCGCCCGGATGAAGTTCGAGCAGGACCAGGTGTCGATCCTCGGCGGCGTCCGGCACGGCTATACGCAGGGCGGCCCGGTCGCCGTCCAGGTGGGCAACACCGAGTGGCCCAAGTGGGAGACGGTGATGTCCGCCGACCCGGTGGACCCCGACGTCCTCGCGGCGCAGGCGCGCAACGCGCCGCTCACCCAGCCCCGGCCCGGCCACGCCGACCTCGCCGGCATCCAGAAGTACGGCTTCGACGACGCGCGGCCCGTCCTGGAGCGGGCGAGCGCCCGCGAGACCGCCGCCCGCGTCGCGCTCGGCACGGTCGCCAAGGCGTTCCTCAAGCAGGCGCTCGGCGTCGACATCGTGAGCCACGTCGTCTCGCTGGGCGAGATCGAGGCCCCGGACGGCGTCGCGCCCGGCCCCGGCGACCTCGCCGCCGTGGACGAGTCGCCCGTCCGCTGCTTCGACGCCGGCGCGTCCGCGAAGATGGTCGCGCACATCGACGAGCTGAAGCGGCAGGGCGACACCCTCGGCGGCGTCGTCGAGGTGCTCGCCTACGGCCTCCCGCCCGGCCTCGGCAGCCACGTCCACTGGGACCGGCGGCTCGACTCGCGCCTCGCCGGCATCCTCATGGGCATCCAGGCGATCAAGGGCGTCGCGGTCGGCGACGGCTTCGAGACCGCCCGGCGGCCCGGCTCCCGCGCCCACGACGAGATCGACAACACCGCGGACGGCGTGCGACGCGGCGCCCTTCGGGTTCATGGTCAGCAGGTGGTCGGGCGGCAGGACGCTGC
>NZ_JBFAOF010001553.1:0-1091 GCF_040675125.1 Spirillospora sp. NPDC049652
CACCGGAAAGAGGCGCGGGACGGGCCGGCGGGCCGTCCGGGGCGACCACGACCCGGTTCGGAGACGGCGGAGGCTGAGATGGCGGAAGTGACGGGACTGCGCGAGCTGCTGGCGCGGCGGAGGCTGGGCGCGCTGGTGACGATCAAGAAGGACGGGCGCCCGCAGCTGTCCAACATCATCTACCGGTACGACCCCGACCGGGACCTGGTCCGGATCTCCGTCACCGACGACCGGGCCAAGACCCGCAACCTGCGCCGCGACCCGCGCGCGAGCCTGCACGTGAGCAGCGAGGACGGCTGGTCCTGGACGGTCGCCGAGGGAACCGCCGAGCTCTCGGAGGTCGCCGCCGACGAGCACGACGCCACCGTCGGGGAGCTGGTGGACCTGTACCGCGCCCTCCAGGGCGAGCACCCCGACTGGGACGACTACCGCCGGGCCATGGTCCGCGAACGCCGGCTCGTCGTGCGGCTGCCCGTCGAGCACCTCTACGGGCAGCCGCTCCGCTGAGCCCCCGCGCCCCCGCCGCCCGCGCCGACCACGTCGGCCGCGCCGCCCGGGACGGCCGCGCCGCCGCGGGGGACGGTCAGGACGGGAGCAGGGCGGCGAGCACCCGGCTGTCGCCCCGCTGCCAGACCGTGCCGACCTCGCCGAACCCGGCCTCGGTCAGCACCCGGACGTGCGTGGACAGCAGGTGCGACTCCGAACCGTGGTGCGCGGCCGCCGAGTCGTCGCGGGCGGTCTTCAGGGGGCCGAGGTCGGGGTCGGCGGCCGCGGCCTCCCACCAGTCGCCCCAGTCCTCGGGAGGCGTGTCCCCGAAGCGGCGGGCCTTCTCCCGCAGTTGCAGCGCGCGGTCGAGTTCCGACAGGGCGGGAGCCCGGTCCTCGACCCCGAAGTTGTCGCCGTTCAGGAACAGCGCGCCGGGCCGCAGCACGGTCGCCAGCTCGCCGTAGGTGACGGCGAGCTCGTCCTCGGTGATCCAGTGCAGCGCCGTGGTGCTGACGGCGGCGTCGGCCGGGCGGTCCAGCCCGAGCGCCCGCGTCCAGCCGGGGACACGGAGGTCGGCGTCCACGAACCGCAGGTTCGCGCGGCCG
>NZ_JBFAOF010001554.1:0-1088 GCF_040675125.1 Spirillospora sp. NPDC049652
GACCATCAGCCGTCCGGACTCCCCCACCGGGCGGGTCCGCCGCACGCGCGTGGCCGCCCGCTCGGCGACCGCCTCGGGGTTCCGCATCCGGACGGCGGTGAGTCCCGCGATCCGTTCCGTCCACTCGGTGGTCGCCAGCACCACGGCCTCACCTCACGTCCGCGATGGAACGTTCTCACTAAGACACTTTCACCGCTGCGCCCGTCAGCCAACCCCCGGCCGCCCATCAGCCGACGCCCTGGCGACCGGCGGCCGTGGGCGCCCGGCGCCCCGGCATGCCGCCGGCCGGGCGCGGGTCAGGAGGTGGGCGCCCACATGACGACGCGGGGGCCGAGGCGGTGCAGGCCGGCGGCGGCCTCGGCGGCCCAGTGCCGGCGCAGACCGGGCGTCCAGCGCTCCTCGGGCAGCTCGGTGAAGCCGTGCCGGGCGTACCACGGCGCGTTCCAGGCGATGTCGCGGAAGGTCAGCAGGCTGAGGCCGGGCGACCCGGCCGCCGCCACGTGCGCGCGGACGGCCAGCAGCAGCCGGGTGCCGATGCCCTGCCCGGCGAGGTCGGCGTGCACGGAGATCTGGTCGAGGTGGGTGGCGCCGTCCAGCGGGGAGAGCACCGCGTAACCGGCGGGCGGATCCCCGGCCACGAGGATCTCCGCGTCCCTGCCGACCATCTGCTCCACCACGGTCGGGCCGGGCGGGAACTCGATGCCGACCGCGCCGAACATCCGGTCGGCGGAGTTCTCGATCGGCGGCAGCAGGTCCAGGTCGGCCGGTGCGGCCGGGCGGATCTCGTACTGGTCAGTGCTCACCCGCCGATGGTAAGCCGCCCTTTCCGTCCCCCGCGGGCCGGGACGGCGGGCCGGGACGGCGGGCCGGGTCACTTGACGCCGGCCTCCTTCATCTCGCGGAGCTCGCGCTTCAGCTCCTTGATCTCGTCGCGGAGGCGGGCGGCGAGCTCGAACTGCAGGTCGGTGGCGGCCTGGTGCATCTGCTCGGTCATCTGCTCGATGAGCGACTCCAGCTCCGCGCGCGGGCGCTCGCCGACCAGGTCGGCGGCGTGCCGGCCGGCCTCGCGGCGGGACGCCAGGCCCGGG
>NZ_JBFAOF010001555.1:0-1085 GCF_040675125.1 Spirillospora sp. NPDC049652
GCGCCGCTGGACGCGCCCCAGCCACAGCAGGTAGCGCGTCGCGGAACTGTGGTCGGGCGTCCCCGCGCCGGGACGTCGGGGACGTTGGGCGGTCTCGGGACGAGCCAGCCGTCGCTGCCCCAGGGCGCGTCGCTCCCGAACGGCGCCTCCCTTCCGAACGGGTCGCTGCCGAACGGCGCTTCCCTCCCGCAGGGCGGCTTCACGCCGCAGGGCGGTTTCACGCCGCAGGGCGCGTCCGCGACGCATCAGGCCGGGCACCCCGGCGGGCATCCGGGCGGGCACATGGGCCCCGGCGGGTCGCTGGACGGCACGCTCGCGGTGAGCAAGGGGAAGGGCGGGTCCCGGCGCGGCGCGCTCATCGGCGTCGGCGCGGCCGTCGCGGCGGCCGCGGTCGCCACGGGCGCGACGCTCGCGCTCACCGGTGGCGACGACTCCTCGAAGGACCAGGTCAGGACGGTGGGGGAGCAGTCCCCCGGAACCCTCGCGGCTGCGCCCGGGAGCGGTGCGGCGCGGCAGGCCGGCAAGGGCAAGCAGACGCCGGGGGCGAAGCCTTCCGCATCCGGGTCGGGCTCGGCGTCGCCGAGCGGTTCGCCGGGAGCCTCTCCCTCGTCCTCCGGACGACCGTCCAAGGGGCCGGGCTCCGGGGGCGGTCCCGCCGCCGGCGGGGGCGGGAACTCTCCGCAGGCCACGGGCTGGATGTGCGGCCCCCGGCAGATGGCCGACCGCCGGGGCCACTACCTGACGGCGTGCATCCGCTCCGACGGTCACTCCGTGCGTGTGCGCGCCACCCTGGACCCCGTCGCGTCCCGCGACGACCCCAAGCTGATCGCCAGCAACCGGATGCAGATCATCCTGGTGCTCAAGCGGGCCGCCGACCAGACCAACGCCGGAACCTGGACCTCCCCGCCCTGCACCACGCTGACCTGCACGTGGGAGACCGGCACCGTCCCCGCGAGGGGCGACTACCGGACCCTGGCGAAGTTCTCCTACCAGGGCATCTACCAGGGGGACAGCTACGAGAGCCCACCCCTCCACTTCTGACGCCGCCGGCCCGCGCGAACGCCCGGCCCGCCGCCCCCCGACGG
>NZ_JBFAOF010001556.1:0-1082 GCF_040675125.1 Spirillospora sp. NPDC049652
GCAGGTCGGGGTTGCCGGGCTGGACGCTCCACATGCGGCTCGCCACCGGCTGCAGCCGCGGGGTGCCGGGCGCCAGGCAGAGCAGTTCGGCCACCAGGAGGCGAGGCGCCAGCGGGGACGGACCGCCCGCCGGGACCGCCGGTGCCGGACGCCACTGGAGTCCCAGATACGGGCTGACCACGATGTTCAGCGGACGCGGGTTCGGGGTCCCGTCGAGGGACAGCGGCGCGGGGATGAGCGTGGCGGCGGGCTGGCGGCGGGGGACGCCGCCGGCGGACTGGCCGAGCAATCCGCTGCTCGCGATGAGCGCGGCCGCCAGCGTCCAGCCGTAGGGCGGCTTGCTGGTCGGCGTCAGCGTGCTCACGGACTGGATCAGCAGCAGCTCGTCCTCCCGCCAGACCGGGTCGGCGTACGGGGAGGGCTCGGCGAGGTCCGGCAGGCCGGACGGCTGCGGCGGGTAGAACGGACGGCGCGGGTCGAAGGCCTGGCGTAGCGCGGCCGGGCGGCTGAGCCGGGCCGGCGTCTCGGGCAGGGCCGCGAGGACGCTCTGCAGCAGCTCGTCCTGGGGTTCGGGGGGCGGGTTCTGCGCGCGGAACCAGCTCTCCTCCAAGGCGAGCGGGTCGAGCCGGGCGAAGCTGCGGCCGACCGCGGTGTCCACACTGGCGAGCGTGACGGGCAGCGGCGTGCTGTCGGCCCAGCCGGACAGGGCGAGCGCCAGCGTGGGCAGAGCGGTGGCGGGGGCGGCGGCGCGCAGCCGCGAGATGAGCAGCAGCGGATCGGTCTGCAGCGGGTTGGGCTGCTGCCCGGCGGGCGGCTGGGCCAGGTCGCGGGCGGTGTCCTGCAGGCGTCCGAGGAACGGCATGGTCAGCAGCAGCCAGCGCGGGTCGGCGGGGTCGCTGGGCGCGTAGTCCGCCGGACTGCTGAGGAGGGCGCCCTGGCTGCCGGTCGGGAGGTACTGCAGGGTCGTGGCCGTGCTGTCGGGGGCGGGCGTGAGGCCGACCAGGTGGTGGCCGCTCGCCTCGATGAGCAGCGTGTCGCGGGGCAGCGCGTCGAGCGCCGCGCCCGGGTCGGCCAGCAGCGAC
>NZ_JBFAOF010001557.1:0-1081 GCF_040675125.1 Spirillospora sp. NPDC049652
CGCGGCACGAGTCGGGCCGCCCACTGGAGCTGAAGCTGCGCGGCGCCGGGTACAAGGTGCGGGTCGCGCGGGTCGGCGCGCAGCGGTTCCGGGTCGGGCTGGAGGCCGGCGACCAGGTCCGCACCGCCGACGTGGAGCTCGACCGGTTCGACCGGCACGCCGGGCAGATCGTGGTGAACGGCGTCCGGTACCGGCTGCTGACCGGCACGCACGGGCCCGTCCACCTGGTCGAGGTGGACGGCGTCGCGCACCGCATCAGCCAGGACGAGGGCGGCGTCGTCCGCTCCCCCGCGCCCGCGCTGGTGGTGGCCACGCCGCTGGAGGTCGGCGCGGAGGTCGAGGCGGGCGCGCCGGTGCTGGTGCTGGAGTCCATGAAGATGGAGACGGTGCTGCGCGCGCCGTTCCGGGCCCGGCTGAAGGAGTGCCTGGTCTCGGTCGGCGGCCAGGTCGAGACGGGCGCGCCGCTGCTGCGGCTGGAGCCGCTCGGCGACGCCGCCGCCGAGGAGACCGCGGGCACGGCCGCGGCGGACCTGGACCTGCCCGGCGGGGCCGAGTCGGTCCCGCCGCACGAGCGGGCCGTCCGCGTCCGCCGCGACCTGCGCGGGCTGCTGCTCGGCTTCGACGCCGACCCCTACGACGAGTCCCGGACGCTGGAGGACTACCTGGCGGCCCGCCGGGCGGCCGTGCAGAACGGCGACCGTCCGCTGGCCGCCGAGCTCGACCTGCTCACGGCGTTCGCCGACCTGGCCGAGCTGGGCGGCAGCCGCCCGGCCGGGCCCGGCTTCGGCGGCGGCGCGGGGACGGGCGTCGGCCGCGACGGGCACGTGCACAGCCCGCGCGAGTACTTCCACACCTACCTGCAGAGCCTGGACGTCGAGCGGGCCGGGCTGCCGGACGACTTCCAGGACCGGCTGCGCCGCGCGTTCGCCCACTACGGCGTCACCGAGCTGGACCGCTCGCCCGAGCTCGAGGCGGCGGTGTTCCGGATCTTCCTGGCCCAGCAGCGGGCGTCCGGGCACGCCTCGGCCGTCACCGCGCTGCTGCGCGCCTGGCTGGAGGAGCAGCCGCCGGGCGGCGAGCT
>NZ_JBFAOF010001558.1:0-1080 GCF_040675125.1 Spirillospora sp. NPDC049652
CGCCGGTCGACCAGCCGCAGCCGCCACCGCTCGAACGCGGCCAGCGGCACCCCGGACAGCCCGAGCGCCGCCAGCAGGGGAAGGCCCACGAGCACGACCGACCCGGCCGCCGCGACCACGAACAGTGGCAGCAGGAGCAGCAGCGCCACGGGCCCCGCGACCGCCCCGCCCGCCAGGTAAGCCAGCGCGCGCCACGGCCAGGACGTGAGCAGGAACCGCCGTCCGGTGAGGGCCTGCCACGCCGTCGTGCTCGCCATGCGGTCACGGTACGGCACCCCGCAGCCCTTCCGGCCGCCGCGCGGGGTGGAGGAACAACCGCGGACATGCCGGGCAAGCGAGGGAGGCACCCGGGGGAGGTAGCGCCTGCGCTACCGCGAAAGGTGGCATTGGCGACGCTGCGCCCGGAACGGCCCCGCCGGTTGACTTCCGGCCATGGAAGAAGTGGTTCAACTCCGCTCGGTGCGCCGGGTCTTCGGCACGGGCGCGCAGGCCGTCACGGCCCTCGACGGCGTGACGGCGGCGTTCCCGGCGGGCTCGTTCACCGCCGTCATGGGACCGTCCGGCTCGGGGAAGTCGACGCTGCTGCAGTGCGCGGCCGGGCTGGACCGGCCGACCGCCGGGACGGTCGTCGTCGCGGGCGAGGACCTCGGCGGCATGGGCGAGACGGCGCTGACCCGGCTGCGCCGCGACCGGATCGGCTTCGTGTTCCAGGCGTTCAACCTGGTCCCCTCGCTCACCGCCGAGCAGAACGTCGGGCTGCCGCTGCGCCTGGCGGGACGCAGGCCGCGGGCGGCCGACGTCCGGGCCGTGCTGGCCGAGGTGGGGATGGCGGACCGGGCCGGGCACCGGCCGGGCGAGCTGTCGGGCGGCCAGCAGCAGCGGGTGGCGATCGCCCGCGCGCTGGTCACCCGGCCGGCCGTCCTGTTCGCCGACGAGCCGACCGGGGCGCTCGACACCGCCACGTCCCGGGACGTGCTGGCCCTGCTGCGGGGGCTGGTGGACCGGGAGCGGCAGACGATCATCATGGTCACCCACGACCCGGTCGCCGCGTCCCGCGCCGACCGCGTGGTCTTCCTGGCG
>NZ_JBFAOF010001559.1:0-1078 GCF_040675125.1 Spirillospora sp. NPDC049652
CGCGCAGCTTGGCGTCCAGGTTCGACAGCGGCTCGTCCATGAGGAACGCCTGCGGCTGCCGGACGATCGCGCGGCCCATCGCGACACGCTGCCGCTGGCCGCCGGACAGGGCGGCGGGCTTGCGGTCGAGGAACTGCTCGAGGCCGAGCATCTTGGCGGCCTCCAGCACCTTCTTGCGCCGCTCCTCCTTGGACACGCCGCGCAGCTTCAGGCCGAACGCGAGGTTCTGCTCGACCGTCATGTGCGGGTAGAGCGCGTAGTTCTGGAAGACCATCGCGATGTCGCGGTCCTTGGGCGCCAGGTCGTTGACCACGCGCTCGCCGATCGACACCGTGCCGCCGCTGATCTCCTCCAGGCCCGCGATCATGCGCAGCGCGGTGGACTTGCCGCAGCCGGACGGACCGACCAGCACCATGAACTCGCCGTCGGCGATCTCCAGGTCGAGTCCGTCGACGGCCTTCACGCCGCCGGCGTACACCTTGTCGACGCTCTCCAGCGCGATCCTGGCCATCCCGGCCCCCTTCGATGGGAAACGTTTCCATTGACCCCGGCCCACCTGGGCTTTCAGGGCCGGAATCGGATTCAACATCATGGAAACGTTTCCAGAAAAGGGTCGTTCGTGGCAGCATGGGGCGAGCCGGGCGCAGCGCCGCCCGGCACGGACGAGGAAGGGGGCGCGGTGGCGGCGACGATCAAGGACGTGGCGGCGTCGGCCGGGGTCGGCATCGCGACCGTCTCGCGGGTGTTCTCCGGCACCGGCGCGGTCAGCGCCGCGACCCGCGAGCGCGTCCTGGCCGCCGCGCGCGACCTGGACTACCGGCCGAGCGCGGTCGGCCGCAGCCTGAAGACCCGCCGCACCGGCGGCCTCGGCCTCGCCGTCCCGGACGCGACCGACCCGTTCTGCGCCGAGCTGATCGGGGGCGTCCTCGACTGCGCCCGCACGCTCGGGCAGCACGTCCTGCTGGACGCGACGCTCGGCGACCCCGCCCGCGAGCCCGGCCCTCCCGACCAGTTCGGGGATCGGCGCGTGCCAGGCCCCGAACAGCCTCGTGAGCTCGGCCTTCTCCCCGTCCGGCGC
>NZ_JBFAOF010001560.1:0-1073 GCF_040675125.1 Spirillospora sp. NPDC049652
GTTTTTTATTTTTCGCCGTCGCGGGCGGCGGTGGCGGCCGCGCCGAACTGGACTCCGCCCCCGGCCGGACGATCTTCCGCGTCACCCTGCCAGGACGTCCTCCCGAGTGACCTCCGCCGCCTCCGCGTCCCGCTTCCGGCCCCGGACCGCGCCGGCGGCGACAAGGACACCGACCGCGCCCAGGCACAGCCATGCGAACGTGTCGCCGACGACGTCGTAGACGGTCGTCCCGCCGCGCGTCGGAACGTAGGCGACGGTCGTCTCGGCCCCGGCGGCGAAGGTGTCGGTGGTCGCCAGCACCCGTCCCTGCCGGTCGAACGCGCTGGTCACGCCCTGGCCGTCCTGCCGGAACAGCGCGTACCCGCCCTCGATGGCGCGCAGCGACGCCTTGCGGGTGTGCGCGTCGCCGTACTCGCGCCAGTCGTGCGACGGGACGAGCATGATGTCGGCGCGCACCCGCATCATCGCGGGGTAGTCGGCGTCGTAGCAGATGACGTTCGCGAGCCTCCCGTACGGCGTGTCCACGACGGGGACGTGCCCGTCGCCCGGCTCGAACGTCTCCGAACCGGGGATCGGGTGCGCTTTCTGGTAGGTCCAGAGCACGGCGCCGTCCGGGCCGATGAGCAGCGTCTCGTCCTTGCCGAACGACGGCCCGGTGGCCCCGTACACGTTCACGCCGATCTCCAAGTAGACGCCGTCGCGGCGGGCCTCGGCGCGGGCCGCGTCGAGCACGGCCCGCTCGCCGGCCTCCTGCGCGGACACGGCGTTCTCCGGCCAGACGACGATCTTCGCGCCCGCTGCGGCCTCCCGGCGGGTGCTCGCGAGCAGGTCGGCCAGGACCGCGTGCATCGCGGGCCCCACCGACGCGGCGGGCGCCGTCGCCACCTCGCGCCGTCCGCCCGGAATCCGGCGGATCGCCGCCTTCTCGGCAGCGCGCAGGTCCGGGCGCGGCCCGACACCCGCGATCCGCACGGTGTGCTGAGCCGAGGAGAAGAACGCCAGCCGCCCGCCGCCGAACGCCACGACGGCCAGCAGGACGCCCGCGAAGACCGCGCACGGACGCGCGGCCCGCC
>NZ_JBFAOF010001561.1:0-1072 GCF_040675125.1 Spirillospora sp. NPDC049652
CGTTCGCCGCGCCCGCCGAGCAGCTCGCGCTGCGCGGCAAGACCGAGAAGATGTCCCGGATCCGGCAGACCATCGCCCGCCGCATGGTCGAGTCTCTCCAGGTGTCGGCGCAGCTCACCACCGTGGTCGAGGTGGACGTCACCAAGGTCGCGCGGCTGCGCGAGCGCGCGAAGGCCGACTTCGAGGCGCGCGAGGGCGTGAAGCTGACCTTCATGCCGTTCTTCGCGCTGGCCTCGATCGAGGCGCTCAAGCAGCACCCGAAGCTGAACGCGGTCATCAACGGCGACGAGGTCACCTACCACGAGGTGGAGAACCTCGGCTTCGCCGTGGACGTCCCGGAGCGCGGCCTGATGGTCCCGGTGATCCACAACGCGGGCCAGCTGAACCTGGGCGGCCTCGCGCAGCGGATCGCCGACCTCGCCGACCGCACCCGCACCAACCGGGTGAGCCCGGACGAGCTGTCCGGCGGCACGTTCACGCTGACCAACACCGGCAGCCGGGGCGCGCTGTTCGACACGCCGATCCTGAACCAGCCGCAGGTCGGCATGCTCGGCACCGGCGCGGTCGTCAAGCGCCCGGCCGTCATCGACGACCCGGAGCTCGGCGAGGTCATCGCCGTCCGGTCCATCGCCTACCTGGCGCTGACCTACGACCACCGCCTCATCGACGGCGCGGACGCGGCCCGCTTCCTGGGCACCGTCAAGCACCGCCTGGAGGAGGGCAACTTCGAGGCCGAGCTCGGCCTCTGACGCCCCTTCCCCTTCGTCGAAACCCGCCGCTCCCGTCCGGGACGGCGGGTTTCGCCGTTCCTCGTCCTTGCCTCCGCTACTTAGATTGCATTCCTAACTAGGTAGCCCTATGGTCTAGGTGGCGACAACGACCTTCGAGGAGCGACCATGGCGGGACCGACCGGCGACCACCGTTCCGCGGACGCGGGGAAGAGCACGGGGAACGGCATGCGCAACGGCATGCGCAACGGTGTGGGGAACGCCGCCCTGCTGCCGCTGCTGGGCCTGTGGATCATCGTCGGCGCGACGCTCTTCCACGGCCCGCCCGCCGCCGTGATCACCGG
>NZ_JBFAOF010001562.1:0-1071 GCF_040675125.1 Spirillospora sp. NPDC049652
GTCGCCCGCACGCGGCCCCGGGGGACGCCCGCCGGAGACGGGGCGCGATCCGTCCCCGGCGGGCCTCGTCGCCGAACCTAACCGGCCGGACACTCAAACACAAGCGCTTGCTCGGTTAGACTGGCCACACCCTCGGGCGGCACGGCCCGGACAGGCTCGCGCGGTCGCCTGCGGGCTTCAGAGCTCGTACTGGATGGCGGTTCGGGACGCGATGAGCGGCTTCATGCCGTCCACCACGGCCCGGTGCTCGGGGTTGTCCCGATAGGCGACATAGCCGTCGCGGTCGGCGAAGTCGGCCACGATCGCGAAGTCGGCGCTCCCGGGGTTCACTCCCGCGTCCGACCCGAGGCTGTAGGCGCGGATCTCGGGAATTGCGGAAGGCAGCGCACGCAACCGCGTGGCCACCTCCTCGACCTGGGCGGTGGTCGTACCCTCGATCCATGTGATCAGCACCACATGACGGAATCCGGTCATGGGAGCACCGTAGCGGTGGGTAGGAGAGAACCTGACGCCTCCTCCGCGCATCAGAGGAAGCAAGACCCCGTGCCCCGCAAGGCCGAACATAAACGTTTCCCGACGGGAATGAGTTCCCATGGATCGCGGTTGCAGCGGTTCGGAGGTGTCTTTCGTGGACGCAGCGAAGCACGTGGACGCAGCGCGGCAAGCGGAGGCGGCACGGCCGTCGGACGCGGCGCGGCAGACGGCGCCTACCTGGCCGCACGCCATCGCCACCCTCGGCGTCGGGGCGATGCTCTCCGTCCCCGCGCTGAACGGCGCCCCTTCCTGGCTCGACCGGGCCTCCCTGCTCACGACCGGGCGTCCGCTGGCGCCCGCGCACGCGGTGGTGCTCAGCATCGCCCTGGTCTTCGTCGCCCGCGGTGCGCTGCTGCACCGCCGCGCCGCCTGGTACGGGCTGATGGCCATGGTCGGCATGGGCCTCGCGGCCGTCGCGTTCGGCGGCGACGCCTACTGGCGGCTGCCGCTGCTCGCCGCTGCGGCGGCCGCGCTGTGGTTCAGCCGCGACACCTTCGTCGTCCGGCCGCACCCCGACCGGGTCCGCTCGGCCGTCCG
>NZ_JBFAOF010001563.1:0-1071 GCF_040675125.1 Spirillospora sp. NPDC049652
GCTGCACGACCGCCTGGTCGGAGCCGGGCACCGGCAGCCCGCCCGCGACCCGATCGAGGTCGGCGACGCCGAGGACGAACTCGGCGACTGGCTCGACGGGCGGGGCGTCGCGAACGCCTGGGACCTCGCGCCGGCCCTGGTCGCGGCGGGGATCGGCGTGGACGACGCCGAGCGCGTCGCCGAGATCGCGGGGGACCGGCTGGGCGTCGCGATGGCCTGGCTCACCGAGACGCTGGAGGTCGCGCAGCTCCAGGCGGAGATCTCCGAGGCGACCACCCGGATCACCGGCCTGCTGGACTCGGCGCGCCAGTACTCCCAGCTCGACCGCGCCCCGTACCAGGACGTCGACCTGCGCACCCTGCTCGACAGCACCCTCACCATGCTGAAGCGCAAGATCCCGGCGGACGTGCGGGTCCGCACCGACTACGCGTCCGGCCTGCCGCCGGTCCCGGTGTACGCGGCGGAGCTGAACCAGGTCTGGACGAACCTGGTCGTCAACGCCCTGGACGCCATGGGCGGCTCGGGCACCCTCACCGTCCGGACGTTCCGCGACAACGGGCAGGCCGTGGTGGAGATCGCCGACACCGGCGGCGGCATCCCGGAGCAGAACCTCGACCGGATCTTCACCCCGTTCTTCACGACCAAGCCGGTCGGGCAGGGCACCGGGCTCGGCCTGGACATCTCCTGGCGGATCGTGGTCGACCGGCACGGCGGCGACATCCAGGTCGCCTCGGTCCCGGGCGACACCCGCTTCCAGGTTCGCCTGCCCCTCACCGCCGCCGTCGTCCCGCCCGTCCCCGAGGAGGCCTGACCGGGACTCCCGGCGGCTCAGCCGCCGTGGCCGAAAGCGAGGGCGTGCCCCGGGCCGGAGTCGCGGTACACGTCGCCGCGGCCCCAGCTCAGCACCTCGAACCGGACGTGGACGGCGTGGACGCGGCGTCCGGTGAGGCGCGCCATCATCTCCTCCGACAGGTCCAGGATGGCGGGGACGTCGTGCTGCGCGACCGCCCACCCGGCGGGACCGAAGTCCTCCACGACCCCGGTGGCCCGCCGCCCGCGGTAGGTGACCCG
>NZ_JBFAOF010001564.1:0-1065 GCF_040675125.1 Spirillospora sp. NPDC049652
CGGACGGCTCGGGCACCGGCCGCGGCACCCGCCACACGCGGCGGGCGAACAGCTCCTCGGGCCAGTCGTGGGCCTCGGCCTGCACGTCCTGCGGGAGGGCCAGGGTGACCGCGCCGGTCTCGGCCGGGTCGGTCAGCACCCGCATCGCCGCCAGCAGCGCCGGGACGAGCTGCTCGGGACGGTTGATCCGGTCCCAGTACCGCGACACCGGGCGCAGGCAGTCGTTCACCGACGCGTCATAGGAGCCCGGGTCCTCGAGCTCCTGCAGGACGGGGTTGGCGCGCCGGGTAGCGAACACATCGCCCGGCAGGAGCAGGACGGGTAGCCGGTTCACGGTCGCCAACGCCGCACCCGTGACCAGATTCGTCGCGCCCGGACCGATGGAGGTGGTGCAGGCGTAGGTCGCCATCCGGTCGCTCGCCCGCGCGTACCCGGCGGCGACGTGCACCATCGCCTGCTCGTTGCGCGCCATCAGGTACGGCAGGTCGTCGGCGTGCTCCAGCAGGGCCTGGCCGAGCCCGGCGACGTTGCCGTGCCCGAAGATGCCGAAGCAGCCCGCGAAGAACTGGCGTTCCTCGCCGTCCCGCTCGGACCACTGCGCGGCCAGGAACTTCACGATCGCCTGGCCGGTGGTCAGGCGGCGGGTCGGGGTCACGATGTGCTCCGCTCGAATGGGGGATCGGACGGGAACGGCGGATGGAACGGGGACGGTTCGGACAGTGGCGGGCGCGTCACGGCGCCTCCTGGGCGAGGGCCTCGACGGCGGCGTCCACGGCGCCCGCGACGTCGCCGTCCGCGGGATACAGCAGGGACCGGCCCGCCACGAGGCCCATGACGGTGGGCAGCCGCAGCGCGCGACGCCATCCGGCCAGCGCCCCGTCCGGGTCGGCGGGCACCTCCCCGCCCAGCAGCAGGGCGGGCAGCGTCGAGGCCGCCATCACCCGCTCCATGTCGGGGACGACCGGCACCTTCAGCCACGTGTGCGCGGACGTCGCGCCGAGTCCGGCGGCGATGGCGACGGCGCGGATCATCGCCTCGGGCGTCAGCTCGTTGCGGACCCGGCCG
>NZ_JBFAOF010001565.1:0-1062 GCF_040675125.1 Spirillospora sp. NPDC049652
CTCGGCCGCGTCCGGTCGGCGCGCGGACGTCGGCCATGTCCCGCTGCAGGACGAGCCGCCCCCGGTCCATCACGCCGACCCGCGTGCACAGCTCCTCGACCTCGCCGAGCAGATGGCTGCACAGCAGGATCGTCGTGCCCGCGTCGTTGAGCGCCCGCAGCAGGTCGCGGATCTCGCGGATGCCGCGCGGGTCCAGGCCGTTGGTCGGCTCGTCCAGGATCAGCAGCCGCGGCTCGTGCAGCAGCGCGGCGGCGAGCCCGAGCCGCTGCCGCATGCCGAGCGAGTACGCCTTGACCGCGCGGTCGTCCACGCCGCCGAGGCCGACCCGCTCCAGCGCCTCGTCCACCCGGCGGCGGCGCGTCCGGCGCGACCCGCGGCCCGGCCCGGACGCGTCGAGCAGCGCCAGGTTCGCCCGGCCGGACAGGTGCCCGTACGCGCCCGGCCCCTCGACCATCGCGCCGACCCGCGGCAGCACCTCGCCGACGCGGCGCGGGATCGGCCGGCCCATCACCTCGATCTCCCCGGACGTCGCGAACACCAGCCCGAGCAGCATCCGGACCAGCGTCGTCTTGCCCGAGCCGTTCGGCCCGAGCAGCCCGTAGCGGTCGCCCTCGCCGACCGCGAGGTCCACGTCCCGGACGGCCACCACACGCCCGTACCGCTTGGTCAGCCCGCGGGTGGCGATCATCGCGCGAGCTCCGCCGCCGCGGCCCGCAGGACCTCCGGCCGGACGGCCCCGGCCAGCAGGAACGTCGTCCCGGTGTCGGCGTGGAACAGCATCGCGGTCAGCAGCGGCGTCACCAGCATCAGGTACTCGCCGCGGCCCCCGCCGGACGCCTCCCGCAGCGGGGTGATCTCCGCGCCCGCCTCGTGCGCCGCGCCGACCAGCCGCTGCCCGTACCGGGGCGGCAGCGGCGCGACCGCCAGCGACGCGAACCCGCCCGCGTACCCCCGGATGCTCGCGACCGACGCCGTGCCGGGCATCGCGGCGCGCCCGGCGAGCCGCTCGGGCAGCCGCCGGTTCGTGAACGCGACCAGCCGGGACAGCAGGTCGGGCGCGTC
>NZ_JBFAOF010001566.1:0-1061 GCF_040675125.1 Spirillospora sp. NPDC049652
GGTCTGGCTGCGCCGGATCGCCACCATCGCCCGCTCGACGGCCGCGACCGCGTCGTCCTGGGGCCCCTCGTCGTCCGCTGCGCTTGACATGCATGTCATCATACATTCATTGTTAAAGTACATGCATTTCTGGAGGGGACATGAACGAGACCTTCACCGACGTCCGCCAGGAGCGTCCGTTCGGGTACTGGCTGCGGCACATCGACCGGGCGCTCGACGCGAACCTCGGCAGGCTGCTCGCCGCGGAGGGCCTGACCCGGCGCGGCTGGCAGGTGCTCAACACCGTGTCGTACGAGCCCGTCACCATCGCCGACCTGGACCGGACGCTCGACGCGTTCATCTCGCCGGACGAGCCGACGATGCGTCCTCAGGTCGAGCGGCTGGCCGGGCGCGGCTGGGCGCGGCTCACCGGCGACACCGCCGAGCTGACCGAGGAGGGCGTGCGCGCGCACCGGCGCGTCCGGGACGCCGTCGCCGCCCAGCGCGCCCGCATGATCGAGTGCTTCACGCCGGAGGAGTTCCGGTCGCTGACGGAGATGCTGCGGCGGTTCGCCGCCCATCTGGAGACCGTCTGACCGGGCGCCTCAGTCGTCGGTGGCGGCTTCGAGGGCGAGCAGGACGTCCGCGACCAGGTCGTCGGCGTCCTCGATGCCGCAGGAGAACCGGACGAAGCCGGGCGGGACGGCGTCGCCGCCCCAGCGGGCGCGGCGCTCGGCGGTGCTGTGCACCGAGCCGAAGCTGGTCGCCTCGCCGACCAGGCGCAGCGCGGCCAGGAACCGCTCGGCGGCCTCCCGTGACGGCAGCGTGAACGACACGACGCAGCCGAACCGCCGCATCTGCCGGGACGCGAGTTCGTGCGCCGGGTCGCCGGGCAGGCCCGGATAGCGCAGGCCGCTGACCAGCGGATGTCCGCGCAGGGCGGTCGCGAGCGCGAGGGCGTTCGCGGTCTGGCGGTCGAGCCGCAGCGCGAGCGTCGCCAGCGATCGGTGCGCCAGCCAGGCCTCCATGGGCCCGGGGATCGCGCCGATCGTCTTGCGCCACGTCCGGACGGCCGACGCCAG
>NZ_JBFAOF010001567.1:0-1061 GCF_040675125.1 Spirillospora sp. NPDC049652
CGCCGGTGGCGGCCGCGACCGCCACCCGGAACGCGGTCAGCGCGGTCGCGTCGTTGAACAGGCTCTCGCCGACCAGGATCGTCACCGTGCGGCGCGGCAGCCCGAGCCGCTGCGCGACGCTCACCGCGGCGACCGCGTCCGGCGGGGCGACGATCGCGCCGAGCACCAGCGCGACCGGCAGCGGCAGCCCCGGCACCGCCAGGTGGACGGCCCAGCCGACCACCAGGGTGGTGAACAGCACCAGCCCGATGGACAGGAACGCGATCGGACGCAGGTTGGCGCGCAGGTCCACGAAACTGCTCTGCCAGGCCGCCGAGAACAGCAGCGGCGGCAGGAAGACGTAGAGCACGAACTCGGGATTGAGCGCGAAACCGGGCACCCCCGGCAGGTACGAGCAGATCAGGCCGGCGATCACCAGGGCCAGGGGGGCGGCGATCCGGCTGCGCCGGGCGAGCGCGGCCACGGCGAGGGCGACCACCGGCACAGCCAGCAGCCAGAGGGCATGCGTCGTCTCCACGCCCTCGATCATGGCATGTCCGCGGACCCCTCGATCCGCCGCGAAGCAGGTCAGGGGTGGTGGACGGGCCTCGGATTGTCCTTGGCGAAGGCCAGGAAGTCCCGGGCGGCCGGGGGCAGCTGCCGGTGCGCGTGGACGATCCCGACCAGCCGGGTCAGCGGCGGCATGAACGAGCGGACCGCCAGGCCGTCGGTGTCGTTCCCGAGCTGGTTGCGGTACCAGAGCAGCGAGCCGCGCCCCGCCCGGACGCAGCCGAGCCACGCGGCGCGCTCCTCCGGCTCCACCGCGGCGACCGGGGACGCCCCGACCCGCTCCAGCATCATGTCGATCTCGGCGCGCGGGGCCGTGCCGCGCGCGGGCAGGACCAGCCTCATCCCGTTCAGGGCGGCGGTCGGGACGGGCTCGCGCAGCTTCAGGCCCGGCGGCGACACCAGCACGACCTCCCGCTGGTCCACCGGGTGGGCGATCAGGTCCCCGGGGACGGGCAGGTCGGTCAGTGCCAGGTCGGCGCGGCCCTGCCGGAGCGCCGCCGCCGCGTGCGCCG
>NZ_JBFAOF010001568.1:0-1058 GCF_040675125.1 Spirillospora sp. NPDC049652
TCCGGCGCGGCGGCGAGCACCCGGTCGGCGACGGCGGCGACGGCGTCCAGCACGTGCTCGCAGTTGTCCAGGACGAGCAGGGTGCGGCGGGTCGCGAGCAGGTCGGTGAGCCGGTCCAGCGGGCGCGGGGCGGTGCGGCCCTCCGCCTGCCGCATCAGGTCGGGCGCGTCGAGGGCGACGAGCACGGCCTGCGCGACGGCGTCGGCTCCGCCGGGCGCGGCCATCGGAGCGAGCGGGACGAACCACACGCCGTCGGGCAGGCGGTCCACCAGGGGCGCGGCGGCCTCGGAGGCCAGCCGGGTCTTGCCCGCGCCGCCCGGTCCGATGAGGGTGACGAGCCTTGACTCGCCGAGCATCTTGCCGAGCTGCACCACCTCCTCGTCGCGTCCGACGAAGCTGGTGAGGGCGGCCGACAGGTTCGTCCGGCCCTTCGGCGTGCGGACCGGTTCCGCGGGCCGCGGCTTCTCCTGCGGCCGTGGCGGGGTGGGCGGGTCGCGGCGAAGGATGGACAGGTGCAGGGCGCCCAGTTCCGGCGCCGGATCGACGCCCAGGTGCTCGGCCAGGTGCTCGCGGGTCTCCTCGTACACGCGCAAGGCGTCGGCCGGACGGCCCGCCGCGTTCAGGGCGCGCATGAGCAGGCCACGGACGCGTTCGCGGAGCGGGTGCGCGGTGGCGAGGGCTTCGAGTTCGGGGAGCAGGGAGACCGACTCCCCCAACTCCAGTTCGGCCTCCATGCGGTCCTCGGTCGCGCTGATGCGCAGTTCTTCCAGCCTGGCGGCTCGTGCGCGCGCGAACTCGGCGTCCGCGACGTCGGCCAGGGCCTGCCCGCGCCACATGTCCAGAGCCGTGCGGAGCGCGGCGGCCTTCTCGGACGGGTCGGAGAGCGCCCGGGCGGCGGTCACGGCCCGTTCGAACGCGACGGCGTCCACGGCGGACGGGTCGAGCGCGAGCCGGTATCCGGCCGGGCTGTGTTCGACCAGGCCCTTGCCGGTCGCCGCGCGCAGCCGCGACACCAGGGCCTGGAGGGCGTTGCCGCCGGGCGGGCCTTCCTCCCTAAG
>NZ_JBFAOF010001569.1:0-1054 GCF_040675125.1 Spirillospora sp. NPDC049652
GCCCGACCTCGGCGAGCAGGGCCGTCCACTGCTCGACGAGGGCGGGCAGCGCCACCTCGGGCAGCCGCCCGGACGGCAGTTCCGCGTCGGCGCGGCCGAGGATCGCGCCGGCGAGGTCGCAGACGGCGAGCTGGCCCCGGGACTGGCCGAGGTTGGCGACCAGGACCGCGCCGCCCGCCGCGTCGAACGCCAGCCGCGCGGGCGGCCGGCCCCCGGTGGACGGCCCGTCGGCGTGCTCGACCAGCAGCCCGTGCGCGATCAGCTCGGTCACCCGGGCGGCGACCGCCGGGCGGGACAGCCCGGTGGCGCGGGCCAGCTCGGCGCGCGTGGCGACGCCGTCCTCACGGACGAGGCGCAGCACGTCGCCGCAGGTCGCGGGGCGTCGCGCGGGTGAGAAGACGGGCCGGTGGGGCATCGGATCATCCAAGCACGTGGACGGGGGCGGGGCGACCGGATCGAACGGGCGGATCGAACGTGCGGAGCGGGCGGAGCGGGGACCGTCCGCCTGTCCGGGCCGGTCCCGGGGGCCTTCTATGAGTGCCGAGTTGGCTCTAGTGGGGAAACTTCTGTAAAGATTACTGCGTAAGCCTGATGACTTGCATGACCTATCCCCGCTAGGTTGCGTGTGTCGTTGTCCATCCCCTCGGCCTGGAGTCTCCGATGAGCGCCCTGCCGTCCTCCCAGCAGCCGTCCCCTCAGCAGCCACCCGCGCTGCACCCCGTCGTCGCGCGGGTCACGGAGCGGATCGCCGCGCGCAGCGCCGACCGCCGCGCGGCTTACCTCGGCCGGATCGCGGGCGCCCGCACCCAGGGGCCCGCGCGGGGCGGGCTCGGCTGCGCCAACCTCGCGCACGGCTTCGCCGCCTGCGCGCCGGAGGTGAAGCTCCAGCTCCGCGGGGACGTGGCGCCCAACATCGCGATCGTGTCGTCCTACAACGAGATGCTGTCCGCGCACGCGCCGCTCAAGGACTACCCGGACGTGCTCAAGGCCGGCGTCGCCGAGGCGGGCGGCACCGCGCAGTTCGCCGGGGGCGTCCCCGCGATGTGCGACGGCA
>NZ_JBFAOF010001570.1:0-1052 GCF_040675125.1 Spirillospora sp. NPDC049652
CTGCGTGAGGCGTTGCAGCTGGGTCACAACTACATCGGCACCGAGCACATCCTGCTGGGTCTGATCCGTGAGGGCGAGGGCGTCGCCGCCCAGGTCCTGGTCAAGCTCGGAGCCGACCTCAACCGCGTCCGCCAGCAGGTCATCCAGCTCCTCCACGGCTACTCGGGCGCCAAGGACCAGCCGAGCCCGGGAAGCGCGAGCGAGACCACTCCGGCCACGTCGCAGGTGCTCGACCAGTTCGGCCGGAACCTGACGCAGGCGGCCCGCGAGGGCAAGCTCGACCCGGTGATCGGTCGTGACACCGAGATCGAGCGTGTGATGCAGGTGTTGTCGCGTCGCACCAAGAACAACCCGGTGCTGGTGGGCGAGCCCGGTGTCGGCAAGACGGCGGTGGTCGAGGGCCTGGCGCAGAAGATCGTCAAGGGTGAGGTGCCCGAGACGCTGAAGGACAAGCAGCTCTACACCCTCGACCTGGGCGCGCTGGTCGCGGGTTCGCGCTACCGGGGTGATTTCGAGGAGCGGCTGAAGAAGGTCCTGAAGGAGATCCGGACCCGCGGCGACATCATCTTGTTCATCGACGAGCTCCACACGCTGGTGGGTGCGGGCGCCGCCGAGGGCGCGATCGATGCCGCGTCGATCCTGAAGCCGATGCTGGCGCGCGGCGAGCTGCAGACCATCGGTGCGACGACGCTGGATGAGTACCGCAAGCACCTGGAGAAGGACGCGGCGCTGGAGCGGCGGTTCCAGCCGATCCAGGTCGCTGAACCCTCTCTCAGCCACACGATCGACATCCTGAAAGGGCTGCGCGACCGCTACGAAGCCCATCACCGGGTCTCGATCACGGACGGAGCCCTCACGGCGGCAGCCCGTTTCGCGGATCGCTATATCTCCGACCGGTTCTTGCCGGACAAGGCGATCGACCTGATCGACGAGGCGGGGTCGCGGATGCGGATCCGGCGGATGACCGCGCCGCCGGACCTGCGCGAGTACGACGAGAAGATCGCCGATGTGCGCCGGGAGAAGGAATCGGCGATCGACGCCCAGGACTTCGA
>NZ_JBFAOF010001571.1:0-1052 GCF_040675125.1 Spirillospora sp. NPDC049652
CCGAGCGTGACCCGGCGGCTGATCGGCGTGTTCACGGCCCTGCCCGCCGGCGCCGCCGGAGCGGAGAGGCCGTCCGGGCGCGGCAGGCTCGACCAGCTCACGGCCCGCGAGCTGGACGTCCTGCTGCTGGTCGCGCGCGGCCACTCCAACCAGCGGATCGCCGCCGAGCTCGGCCTGACGCAGGCCAACGTGAAGAGCCGAGTGAACCGCATCCTGGTCCGCCTCGGCCTGGAGAACCGCGTCCAGGCCGCCATCCTCGCCCACGAGTCCGGCCTCCTGAGCGACGCGTAGGGCACGCGTCGCCGGTCCGGCCGGCCGCTGCGTTGATCATTTTTTCGGGAGGGGCCGACGCGCCCGCGCGGGGTGTTCGCGGGTGGGCCGGAAGCCCGGCAGGGTGGGGGGTTTCGGCGTTTCGGGCGTCCGGGCGAGACGGCCTTCGTGGGGTTTGTTCCACGGTCCAGCCCTCTGACCACTGGTTGTACCTCCGACACCGTGTAGGACATACTCGTCCCGCTACGGGATACACCTGCGGGGTAGCGGCATATGGACGTATCCCGACGTGTGGGCATTGATCCGCTCCGGATCGCCGGAAGGGGGAGCACGGATGCAGCCGTTCGTCGCCGCGCTCGCGCTGCTCGGCCTCACCGCCGCGCTGGTGTGCGCCGTGTACGCGGTCTCGGCGTTCACCGCCCTCCCCGGCGCCCCGGCCGCCGCGCCGTACCTGTCCGGGGGCCTGCCCGTCGAGCACGCGGTGTCCCGCTTCCACGTCCGCTGGTACGTGGTGACCCTGGTCTTCCTCGCCTTCGACATGGAGATGGTCTTCATGTACCCGTGGGCGCTGGTCGTGACGGCCGTCGGGACCAAGGCCGTCGTCGAGATGTTCGGCTTTCTCGCCCTGCTGCTGGTCGGCGTCCTCTACGCCTGGCGGGAGGGCGCGTTCCGATGGGCCTGAGAGGACGCCTGCTCCGCTATGCGGCCCGCCGCCCCCGCCCGCTCCTCGTGGCCGTCCCCGGTCACACCGGCGTCCGGCTCGCCGTCGAGGCCGAACTGCG
>NZ_JBFAOF010001572.1:0-1051 GCF_040675125.1 Spirillospora sp. NPDC049652
CGAGGATCGCCCGCACCGTCCGCTCGGCGTCCGCGCGGAGCGGACGGCCGTCCTTCGCCGCGGGAGCCCGCCGCTGAGTCGTCATGGGAAAAGTATACAGGCGCGTCCGCGTTCAATCTGTACTTGCGACACGCATGTTGCAAGTAGTAGCTTCACCGCATCGCACCTGATGCGGCTAGCGCCACATCGGTTCTGAGAGAAGGTTGGAAGCAGATGGAGTACACGCGTCTCGGCCGCAGCGGCCTGTCGGTGTCCCGGCTCGTCCTCGGCACGATGAACTTCGGCACGGAGGCGTCCGAGGAGGACAGCCACAAGATCATGGACGCCGCGCACGGCCACGGCGTCAACTTCTTCGACACGGCCGACGTGTACGGCCGGGAGCTCGGCGAGGGCGTCACCGAGCAGATCATCGGACGGTGGTTCGCGCAGGGGGCCGGACGGCGCGACAAGACCGTCCTCGCCACCAAGGCGTACCTGCCGATGGGGGAGGGGCCGAACGACCGCGGCCTGTCCGCGCTGCACATCCGGCGTGCCGTCGAGGGCTCGCTGAAGCGGCTGCGGACCGACTACATCGACCTGTACCAGATGCACCACATCGACCGGAGCACTCCGTGGGAGGAGATCTGGGAGGCGTTCGGCGTGCTGCGCCAGCAGGGCAAGGTGCTGTACTTCGGGTCGTCGAACTTCGCCGGCTGGAACATCGCGCAGGCGCAGGAGGCGGCCCGGGCGCGGCACTTCCTCGGCCTGGTCAGCGAGCAGTCGATCTACAACCTGATGTCGCGCTGGGCGGAGCTGGAGGTGCTGCCCGCGGCGCGGCACTACGGGCTGGGCGTGATCCCGTGGTCGCCGCTGCACGGCGGGCTGCTCAGCGGCGTCCTGCGCAAGCGGCGCGAGGGCGTCGCCGCGCGCAGCGGCACGGGCCACTGGGCCGAGTCGTTCGCCGAGCACCGCGACGCCCTGGAGGCGTACGAGAAGCTGTGCGCCGAGATCGGCGAGGACCCGGCCCACGTCGGCCTCGCGTGGCTGCTCGCGCAGGACGGCGTGACCGGCC
>NZ_JBFAOF010001573.1:0-1049 GCF_040675125.1 Spirillospora sp. NPDC049652
GTACCGGGCGAGCGTCCAGCTCCTCGAACGCAAGCTGCCGCCCGAACTCGCCGCCCTGGTCGCCGCCGCCGCGTACGGCGGAGGCGCGACCGGCGCCGCCCTGATGGCCGCGAACCGGTGGCGCGGGCACCCCGCGCCACTGCCCACCGAGACCGCCCGCAAGGTCGCCGAGGTCATCGCCGAACAAGCCGGCTGACGTCCGCCGGCGCGCGGTCTGCGCCGACCCGGGCACCCGCGTCCCGCAGCGGGGCTGGAAACCGGATCAGCCGCCGCTGCGGGACGCGCTGTGCGGGCCGCTCAGGCGCCGCCGGGCCTCCGGTTGGCGCGGACCTGCGTCCGCACCGCACCGGCCGCCACCACGCCCCACACGAGCAGCGCGGGCCACAGCAGCACCTTCCCCGCGGTCGTCAGCACCGGCGTCCGCAGGGCCGTCCCCGACGTCGTCGAGGCGACGGCGGCCATGCCCAGCGGGAACACCGTGGCCCACCGGCGCACGTCGTACTCCGGGCGCGGCCAGCGCACCTCGCACACCACCAGGACCACGTACCAGGCGAACGCGAACAGCAGCAGCCCCAGCGTGGCGCCGCGCAGCGCGCCGTGCAGGCCGGGAGCCCAGCGCAGCGGCGCGGCCGAGCCCGCGGCCAGCTTCGCCGAGGCCAGCGCGGAGATCGACACCGAGCCGCCGACGACCCAGTGGTCGCCGCGCCCGGTCCGCAGCTGCCGCCAGTCGAACAGCGCCACCACCGGCAGCCACAGCAGGACGCCGAGGACGAACGCCGCGAGCGCGGGCCACATCAGCCACGCCGCGCGCAGCGGCGGCGCGAGCGTCGCCGCGAGGACGGCCAGCGACTGCGTCGCCACGCACACCAGATAGGCGGCCCCGGGCGCCCGCCGACCCAGGTGGGCGAGGACCGCCGGCAGCAGCACCGCCCACAGCAGGACGGCGACGACGAGCAGCGCCGTCCCGGTGCCCGAACCTCCCGCCATGGTCAGCCGGGTGCCGAGCACGCCGGTGGCGGCCACGCCGGTCAGCGCCGCGGGGACGGACG
>NZ_JBFAOF010001574.1:0-1048 GCF_040675125.1 Spirillospora sp. NPDC049652
GGGTGTCGAAGCTGAGAATCTAAGCGCCGGTAAACGGCGGTGGTAACTATAACCATCCTAAGGTAGCGAAATTCCTTGTCGGGTAAGTTCCGACCTGCACGAATGGCGTAACGACTTCCCCGCTGTCTCAACCACAGGCCCGGCGAAATTGCAGTACGAGTAAAGATGCTCGTTTCGCGCAGCAGGACGGAAAGACCCCGGGACCTTCACTATAGCTTGGCATTGGCGTTTGATGTGTCTTGTGTAGGATAGGTGGGAGACTGTGAAGCGGGCACGCCAGTGTTCGTGGAGTCATTGGTGAAATACCACTCTGGTCGCCTTAGACGTCTAACCCGCACCCGTGGATCCGGGTGGGGGACAGTGCCTGGTGGGTAGTTTAACTGGGGCGGTTGCCTCCTAAAGAGTAACGGAGGCGCCCAAAGGT
The DNA here is from genome assembly GCF_040675125.1 of Spirillospora sp. NPDC049652. NCBI lineage: Bacteria > Bacillati > Actinomycetota > Actinomycetes > Streptosporangiales > Thermomonosporaceae > Spirillospora > Spirillospora sp. NPDC049652. The sequence continues at coordinate 425 of NZ_JBFAOF010001574.1, forward strand.
TCCCTCAGCCTGGTTGGTCATCAGGTGGTGAGTGCAAGGGCACAAGGGAGCTTGACTGTGAGACCGACAGGTCGAGCAGGTGCGAAAGCAGGGCCTAGTGATCCGGCACCGGCGTGTGGAAGCGGTGTCGCTCAACGGCTAAAAGGTACCCCGGGGATAACAGGCTGATCTTCCCCAAGAGTCCATATCGACGGGATGGTTTGGCACCTCGATGTCGGCTCGTCGCATCCTGGGGCTGGAGTAGGTCCCAAGGGTTGGGCTGTTCGCCCATTAAAGCGGCACGCGAGCTGGGTTTAGAACGTCGCGAGACAGTTCGGTCCCTATCCGCTGTGCGCGTAGGAGAATTGATGAGGGTCTGTCCCTAGTACGAGAGGACCGGGACGGACGAACCTCTGGTGTGCCAGTTGTCCCGCCAGGGGCACGGCTGGTTGGCTACGTTCGGTCGGGATAACCGCTGAAAGCATCTAAGCGGGAAGCCTTCCTCGAGATGAGTTCTCCCACACCTTGTGTGTGTAAGGCCCCCAAGAGACGATTGGGTTGATAGGCCGGGGATGGAAGCGCGGTAACGTGTGGAGTCGACCGGTACTAATAGGCCGAGTGGCTTGAACACACTGAACGTTCAAA
>NZ_JBFAOF010001575.1:0-1048 GCF_040675125.1 Spirillospora sp. NPDC049652
CCCGGCGGGTGGGTCAGCTGCTTCAGGTGGTCCTTCCAGTTCACCCACGGCTGCCCGCCGGACGTCACTTCGACGGCCTCGGCGTGGGTGAGGCCGAGGCCGCCGACGTGGCGTCCGGCGGCGAGGGCGGTGAACTGGCGGCGCACGCCGTTGGTGCCCGCGGCCTCGCGGACGCACACCGACCACGGGCCGCGGATGAGCTGCTTGGTGTCGGGCAGCGAGTCGGGCGCGCCGACGATCCCGATCATCGGGCCGCGCTCGAAGTGCGCCAGCGACTTGCGGGAGACCGTCCGGCGCTCGACCTTGTCCTGGTTGAGCGCGAGCATCGCCGAGGCGTAGTTGGCGACCGGGAACATCTTGCGCGTGTTCGCGTCGTAGATGTACTTGGTCCCGGTCTCCTTCTCGATGATGAGCTTGCCGGGCTGGTCGAGGCCCTTCGCGCCGCCGGGCGCGAGCACGCCCCAGATGCCGAAGACGGCGGCGACCACGAGCGCGACCATGACGCCGGCGAACGCGCCGACCGCGTGCCGGCGCATCGGGGACTCGGCGATGTCGGGCTCGCCCTGCAGCAGCGCGAGCCCGACCCGCTGGGTCATCAGCCGGTGGGCCTGGTAGAGGTCGCGGCGGTTCTGCATCGCGGCGTCACCCCGCCAGGCCGCGGATGCGGCCGTAGACGTCCAGCGCGGCCAGGGCCAGCGGGATCAGCGAGATGACGACGATGACGTCGAGGATGTCCCCGGCCCGGCCCCAGAACGGGGACGGCCGGTGGTTCGGCAGCCAGATCGAGACGCCGACGACGACGCCGACCACGATGAGCAGCGGCAGCACCCCGGTCGCGAGCATCACCAGCTGCGAGTCGCCGCGCCAGGCGGTGCCGATCTCCAGCAGCCCGAGGCCGGTGAAGCCGGCGACCAGCATCCAGGACCGCTGCGTGACGCCGCGGAAGACCCGGCTGCGCAGCAGCAGGGACACCGACATCGCGCCGATCGTCGCGGCGGGCGCCCAGCCGGGCGCGGTGGCGAGGAAGACCATCCCGCCGACGGCCGAC
>NZ_JBFAOF010001576.1:0-1046 GCF_040675125.1 Spirillospora sp. NPDC049652
GCGGCGACGGCGACGGCGTCCTCGTAGTAGCGGGGGATGTACTCCTGGACGAGGTCGGCCTGTTCGGGCTGCCAGAAGCCCTGGGCGGTGGCCTTGAGGAGGTAGTTGGACAGGCCCGAGGTCGCCGAGCTGGTCGTCCGCCGCTACGAGGAGGCCCTCGCCGGCACGGGGGCCGGAGCCAGGACGGAGACCGCGGCCGCGGTCTGACCCCCGGGCGTCCGGCGGGGACGGCTCAGGCGTCGAGGAGGAGGCGGACGACGTCGGTGAGCGCCTGCGGGGACAGCCGGGGATCGACGGCGCGCCGCAGGCCGAGGCCGATGCCGAGGCTGAGGAGGGCCTCGGCCAGCTCGTCCGGCGGGAGGGGCGGCACGATCCCCCGCCGCCGCGCCTCCTCCTCGATCAGGGCGCTGAGCGCCCCGACCCAGCGCCGTCCGCCCTCGGCGACGCGGTCGCGGAGCGCCGGGTCGCGGCGGGCGGCGTGGATCGCGAACTCGGCCTCCAGCAGCGTCCAGCCGGGGTCGCCGATCGTGCGCTCGGCCCAGGCGTCGAGGACGGCGAGCCGGTCCTCGGCCGTGCCCTCGCCGCCGACCGCCTCGATGACCGCCCCGACCTGCTCGGCGCGGACCTCGTCGATGACGGTCTGGCAGAGCTCGTCCTTGGTGGCGAAGTTGGAGTACACGGCGCCCTTGGAGAAGCCGGCCGCCTCGGCCACCCGGTCGAGCGTCGTGGCGTGGTAGCCGTCGCGCAGGAACATCCCGCGGGCCGTGGCGATCAGCAGCTCACGGGTGCGGGCCTGCCGCTCCGCCCGGGTCGGGCCGCTCTCTCGTGCCATGCGTGCAGTGTACGGGCCGCGCGGACGCCCCCGCCGAGCCTATTGACGTCGCGTCCAACACTCACATACCTTCGGTATCCGAGTGAAGGAGCCCCATGCGATATCCCGTCGTGGCGCGGCCCGGAGCCGTCGCCGTGGTGACCGGCGGCGCGCGCGGCATCGGCCGTGAGACCGCGCGCCTGCTCGCCGAGCGCGGCGCGCGCGTGGCGGTCGG
>NZ_JBFAOF010001577.1:0-1045 GCF_040675125.1 Spirillospora sp. NPDC049652
GCGGAAGATGCGGCGGCCGGTTTCGGACAGGCCCGCCCGAAGATGATCTCCGTAAGATCATCCGCACTCCACACCTGCTCACCGGAGCGCGGACACGCCGCCGACGCCGAGCCCCTGGAGCGCGCGGGCGCCGATGAGCTGGCCGATGTTCTGCGAGAGTCCCGCGCCGACCGAGGCCAGCACGAAGATGACCAGCGCCAGCTGGAACATCAGCTTGCGGCCGAGGATGTCCGACAGCTTGCCCCACAGCGGGGTCGAGGCGGTCATCGTCAGCAGCGAGGCGCTCGCCACCCAGGACAGCTGGTCCTGGCCGCCGAGGTCTCCCACGATCGTCGGCAGCGCGGTGCCGACCACCGATGTGGAGATCATCGTGGTGAGCATCGCGATCATCAGCCCGGAGAGGATCTCCAGGATCTGCCGGTGCGTGTAGTGCACCGGCGCCGATCCGCGCCCGGCCGCCGCGGCACCCGGAGTCTGCGGCAGCACGTCCGCTTGAGCCACTCTGCCTCCCGTCGATCAATTACGTGTGTTTTGCATATATGTTATGTAGACGTACGTTTACTTGCAACGCGGGGATACTGGAAGCGACCAGGATCACGTTGGAGCCGGGAGCGATGACCGACCTCACCAGCAACCCGCCCGGCGCCCGTCCCGACGGGACGGCGCCCGGCGCGGAGGACCTTTTCGAGCCCCCCGGGGCGCGGAATCGTCCTGTGCCGTCCCCGGCGCAGGGCCGCCCCTCCAGAACGCAACTTGGCGACGAACCCTTCCGCTCGGATCAGGACGTCCCCGGGGCGGGCCGTCCGCAGCCGGACGAGGACTGCGGCTCGCAGGGCGTCCGGAAGCGGAACCGCGAGGCGACCGAGCGGCGGCTGCTGGACGCGGCGCGCGACCTGTTCGGGGAGCACGGGTACGACGGCGTGACCGTCCGGATGATCGCCGCCGCCGCCGGGGCGAACGTCGCCCTGGTCAACCGCTACTTCGGGTCGAAGGCGGCGCTGTTCGAGCACGTCCTGGCGGGCGAGTCGGCGCTGCGCGAGGTGAT
>NZ_JBFAOF010001578.1:0-1042 GCF_040675125.1 Spirillospora sp. NPDC049652
GTGACGGCGGGCGACCGCACCCGCGGCCTGCTCGGCGCGGCCGAGCTGAAGCGGATGCGCCCCTCGGCCTACCTGATCAACACCTCCCGCGCGTCCGTCGTGGACCAGGACGCGCTCGCCACCGCCCTGCGCGAAGGCCAGATCGCGGGCGCGGGAGTGGACGTCTTCGACATCGAGCCGCTCCCGGAGCACCACGAATACCGGACGCTGCCGAACCTGCTCGCCACCCCGCACCTCGGCTACGTCACCCGCGACAACTACCGGGGCTACTTCGCCGAGGCCGTGGAGGACATCGAGGCGTTCCTGGCGGGCGAGCCCGTCCGCGTCCTGGCCTGAAGGAGCAGGGCCGCCGCCAGCAGTTGGGCGGCCGCCGCGAGGACGAGGGCGAGCGTCAGGGGCAGGCCGCCCGCCAGCGCCGCGCCGACCGCCCCGGCTGTGATCTTGAGGCTGGCCCCGGTGGTGAAGACCTGGCCGCGCAGCCCGGGCGGCGCGTCCCGGTGCCTGACGTCGAACACCGCGGCGAGCTGCGGTCCCTCGCCGGCCCCGGTGAGGACCGCCGCGACGACCAGCACCGCCGCGTTCGGCGCCGCCGCAACGAGCCCCAGCCCCACGGCGACGCACACCGCGGCGGCGGCGAACACCGTCTCCGGGCGGCGTCTCGGCGGCCAGCGCGCCGTGATCACGGTGGTGGCCATCGCGCCCGCGGCCAGCAGCGACAGCAGGAGGCCTCCGCGCCCCGCTCCGCCGAGATGCCGCTCACCCAGCGCGGGACTGGAGACGACCAGCATCCCGATGCCCGTGAAGGCGATCATGGAGGCCGCCGTGATCCGCCGCAGCCCCGGCACGCGCACGATGGCGGCGAACCCCGCCTTGAGGTCCGCGGTGAACGTCGCGGAGGGACGCGGCTCCTGGCGGGGCAGCACCAGGGCGGCTGGCACCGCCAGCAGGAGCAGGGCGATGGTCAGCGCCATCGCCCAGTAGACGTCGGCTCCCGCGATGAGCCCGGCGGCCGCGGGCCCCGCCAGCGAGGCCACGTTGTAGG
>NZ_JBFAOF010001579.1:0-1041 GCF_040675125.1 Spirillospora sp. NPDC049652
CGGTGAAGCGAAGCCGGAGGCGAGCGGAGCCGGGCAGATCGCGAAGCGATGCCGCGTTCGCCCAGGCACGGTCACGAAGCGAGCCCCTGGGCGAGCGCAGTGGGCCGGGACTGCGATCAACACAGCGAGCCGCCAGGCGAGCGCAGTGGGCCGGGGCTGCGATCAACACAGCCGCGCGAGCGGAGTGGGCCGGGGCTGTTAGGAGACCAGACCGTCGAGGAGGCGGGTGAGGAGGCGGTCGAAGGTGGTGTCGGGGGGCGGGGGTGGGGTGGGGTCGGCTTCGAGGAGGGTGGAGAGGGCGGTCAGGCCGCCCGCCTCGGCCGCCCGGCGGAGGTACCGGAGCTCGGCCTCGGGGGCCTGTGCGGCGGCGTCGCGCTGGCCCAGTTCGTGGCCGACGTGGCTCGCGACGAAGCCTGTGATCAGGGAGAACACCTCCAGCGCCGCACCGGCGGGAAGGCCGGTGGGCGCCAGGACGACCAGGGCGTGTTCGAGGACGCGCAGGGTGTTCGGGCCGAGGGTGCGGCGTGCGGGGAGAGCCGCGGGCAGCCAGGGGTGGGCGAGCATGCCCGCCCGCTGCGCGCCCGCCAGGGCCCGCATGTCGGCGCGCCAGTCGCCGGTGGCCGGCGGCGGCGGGTACTCGCCCACGGCGTGGTCGATCATCAGCTCCAGCAGCGTCTCCCGGTCGGGGACGTAGGTGTAGAGCGACATCACGCCCGCGCCGATGTGCGCGGCGACCTTGCGCATCGTCACGGCCGTCGCGCCGGTCGGACCCGCCGCGTCCGCGACCGCGACGGCGGCCTCGGTGATCTGGGCGCGGGAGTGGGCGGGCGGGCGGCCGAGCCGGGGCCGGTCCGCGTCGAGCCAGAGGGCCTCGGGGTCCATGCGGATCATCCTGCTATTCTCGTACTAAGTACGAGAACAATCCCCGGAGGAGCCCATGGCCCCCGTCACCCCGGCCCCACGGCTCTCCCGCGCCGCCGGACGCCTCCCGTTCGGCGCCCGCCTGCACCGCCGCCTGCTGCGCGGACTGCCCGAGGCGCG
>NZ_JBFAOF010001580.1:0-1040 GCF_040675125.1 Spirillospora sp. NPDC049652
GTCGCGCACGCGCCGAGGACGCCCGCGACCGCCCCGAAGCGGATCGCGGGGAGGCGGAGGCGGGCTTTGCGTGCCATCTCCCGCTGGGCCGACTCCATGACGGCCTGGGCGAGTTCGAGGTTGTCTTCCAGCGGCTGCGCGGCGCCGTCGTTGCCCGCGCGGCCGGTGGGTTTCGGCTGGCGGCTCATGCGCCTGCGATACCCGACAGAAAGCCTGGAAAACACCGGAAAGCCCGGCTAGTGGGGACGGAACGCCTCGGCCAGCCACCAGGAGGGCTGGTCGGCCGTGACCTTCGCCTGGACCACCAGCGGGCGGTCGCGCGGCCCCGACAGCCAGTCCCGCACCGGCTCGAGGTCCTCGACCCGGCGGACGGTCAGCGCGTCGCAGCCGTAGGCGCGGGCGATCCCGGCGAGGTCGGCCGGCGGGAAGGTGACCGTGTCGAGCGGGTGCCCCTGCGGGCCAAAGTGGTGCACCTCCGCGCCGTACGCCTCGTCGTCGTAGACCACGACCAGCAGGCCGAGGCCGAGCCGCGCCGCGGTGTCCAGCTCGGTCGCCGACATCAGCGCCCCGCCGTCGCCGAGCGCCGCGACGGTCACCCGGTCCGGACGGGCGACGGCCGCGCCGACCGCCGTCGCCAGGCCGAGCCCGATGGACTGGAAGCCCTGCGTGAACACCAGGCCGTCCACGTCCGGGACGTCCAGGTACATCGTGGGGTAGCCCATGAAGTTGCCCGAGTCGACGGCCACCGTGCGCTCGGCGGGCAGCAGGTCGTCCAGGGCGATGGTGAGGGCGCGCGGATCGACGCGGACGCCGTCGGAGCGGTCCTTGAACGGCAGGTCGCGCCAGCGTCCCTCGGCGGCGACGCGCGCGGCGACCTCCCGGGTGCGGTAGCCGCGGACGCGGTGGCCGCGGCCGGCGAGCACCGCCTCCACGGCGACGGCGGTCTCGGCGGCGTCGCCGATGAGGCTGAGGTCCACCGGGCGGTGCGCGCCGAGCGCCTCGGCCTCCACGTCCACCTGGACGATCCGCGCGTCCGGCCC
>NZ_JBFAOF010001581.1:0-1038 GCF_040675125.1 Spirillospora sp. NPDC049652
GAGGCCGCCGGCGGGCGTGTTCGCGGAGAAGCGGGCGACCAGCGGGTGCAGGGTGCGGGCGGACGGCGCGACCTCCCTGCCCTCCGAGGCGCGGAAGTCGAAGTCGGCATGGGTGAACGGCTGCCGGGTCGTGCGGTACCCGGCGGCGCGCAGCCTGCCCTCGACGTAGGCGGCGGACTCCAGATGGCCGTTGGTGCCGGACGCCCGGATGCCCTTGTTCCGGTCGGCGACGCGCTGGAGCGCCTCCAGGTGCCGCCAGGCGTTGCCGGCGGTCACCTCGCGGACCATCTTCCGGGCGAGCCTCTCGTTCCCGGTCGATCCCGGGGCGGCGTTCGCGGCCGGGGCGATCCCGGCGACGAGGGCCGCCGCCGCGAGCGCCGCGGCCACGCGCCGGCCGGGCCCGCCGCTTCCTCGCCCGCGCGCCCGCGCGTGTCGTTCTCCGTGTCGGTCCGTGCGCGTCATCGCGCCTCCTTCGGTCGCTCCTGGCGGAGCCCCCCGATCGCGGATGTGAGTGCTCGCGATCGTCCCAAGCAAAGATCTTTTCGGTCAACGGAGAGAATCGGGGCCATGAGACCGAGTTCCCGCGCCGACCTTCGCGCCGAGCTGCTCGCCCAGGCGGCGACCTGCGCGAAGGGCGGCTCCCCCATGTACGCCGAGCTGCTGCGGCGTGCCGCCGACGATCCGGACGGACCGGTCGCCGCGGTCCTTTCGGACGGGCCGGAGGCCGGCCGGGTCCTGCGGCTGCTCGGCGCGACCCACCGGCTGGTGCTGGAGGGCCGCGCCCCCGGACTGGCCGCGCACTACCCGACGGCGGGCGGCACGGCCGACCCGCTGGCCGCCTGGCCCGCGTTCCGGGCGCTGCTCGCGGACCGTCCGGACGAGGTGCGCGCCGGGATGTCCGGCGCGCCGCAGACCAACGAGGTCGGCCGGGCCGCGCCGCTCGTCGGCGGCCTGCTGGCGATCCTGGCGGCGGCCGGGGAGCGGCCCGTCCGGCTGCTGGAGGCCGGGGCCAGCGCGGGCCTGAACCTGCGCGCCGAC
>NZ_JBFAOF010001582.1:0-1035 GCF_040675125.1 Spirillospora sp. NPDC049652
GGCCGCCGCTGCTGGTCGGCGGGACCGGCGACCGGGTGCTGCGGGTGGCCGCCGCGCACGCCGACGTCGTCGCGCTCGCCGGGACCTACCAGGTGCCGGGAGCCCCGCCCGGGACATTCCGGCTCGGCAGCGCCGCGCAGGCCGCCGAACGGGTGGAGTTCGTCCGGCGGGAGGCGGGCGACCGCTTCGACGGCGTCGAGCTGGACGTGCTGGTCCAGCACGTGATGGTGACCCCCGACCGGCGCGCCGTCCTGACGGAGATGGCGTCCAGGTTCGCGCCGCTGACGCTCGACGAGGTCCTCGACACCCCGTTCCTGCTGGTGGGGACGGAGGAGCAGATCGCCGAGCAGATCCGCGCGTCCCACGAGCGCTTCGGGTTCACCGGGTTCACCGTCCACGGCCCGTTCCTGGACGTCCTCGGCCCGGTCCTCGAACGCCTCGGCTAGCGCTCGTGGCCTGCGGCCACGACTAGTCAATTTGTTTAATAAGTGCGTGTGTTACCCTGCGGGCACCTGGTCAGCAGCTACCCGCGGGAGTGAGTCATGCATCCGTTCCGGAAGGCCGCCGAGGAGCACGACATGGCCGCCATGGAGGCGCTGCTCGCCGACGACGTGGTGTTCACCAGCCCCGTCGTGTTCAAGCCCTACTCCGGCAAGCCGATCACGATGGCGATCCTGCGCGGCGTCCTGCGGGTGTTCGAGGACTTCCGGTACGTCCGGGAGATCTCCGACCCGGACGGCCGCGACCACGCCTTCGTGTTCGAGGCGACCGTCGGCGGACGCCAGGTGCATGGCTGCGACTTCGTCCACGTCCGCGAGGACGGGCTGGTCGACGAGCTGACCGTCATGGTGCGCCCGCTGTCCGGGGCTAACGCGCTGGCCGAGGCGATGGGCGCGCAGTTCGAGCGGATCGAGCGGGAGGCGCTCGGCGCCTGAGGCCGAACGCCTCCCGCTCCGCTGCCAGTGCGCGTGCGCCGACGCGCGGGTCGGCCAGCGCGGGTCAGCGCGCGCGGGTCAACGCACGCGGGTCAGCAGG
>NZ_JBFAOF010001583.1:0-1034 GCF_040675125.1 Spirillospora sp. NPDC049652
GACTACGCCGCGGACCTCGGCGAGCACCGCCAGCGGCGGGACGGTCTGCAGCTCGCCCCACTGGTCGCCGAGGTCGCGGAACAGCGCGGCGGCGCGGCCCCCGGCGTCGGCGATCTCGGCGAGGCCGCCGTCGTTCATCGCGTGCATGGCGCGCAGGGCGAGGGCGGCGGCGGTCCCCCACCGGTCGCCCGTCTCGGTGAACAGCTCCTGCGCGCGCGCGTTCGCCTCGCGGCTCGCGTCCGCGCGTCCGGCGTGGAACAGCGCGTACGCGTACAGCCAGACGGCCCGCCCGCAGCCGCGCGGCTCGGCCGTCGCGGTGTGGTCGCCGGTGAGCAGTGCGAACGCGGTGTGGAACAGGCCGCCGGGCGCGTGCTCGGCGAGGACGCCCCGGGCCTCGTGGAAGCGCCCGCGCAGCAGCCACCACCAGGTCAGCGCGGCCGTCAGCCGGGCCGCGCCGTCCGGGGACGCCTCCTCCAGCGCGGCGCGCAGGTTCGCGGCGTCGGCGTCCAGGCGGGCGAGCCACGCGCGCTGGCCGCCGTCGCGCAGCCGGGGCTCGGCCGCCTCGGCGAGCGCGAGGTAGTGGCGCAGGTGCCGGTCGCGGGTCGCGGCGAGGTCCTCGGCCTCGTCCAGGCGCTCCAGGGCGTACGCGGCGACCGACTCCAGCAGCCGGTAGCGCGGCCCGTCCGGGCCCTCGGCCATGACGACCAGCGAGCGGTCCACCAGCCGGGCCAGCAGGTCGGGGACCCGAGCGGCGGTCACCTCGCCGCCAGCGCAGACCTCCCGCGCGGCGGCGAGCGTGCAGCCGTCGGCGTGCACCGCCAGCCGGCGCAGCAGCGTCCGCTCGGGGACGCTCAGCAGGTCCCAGCTCCAGTCGATGACCGCGCGCAGCGTCTGCTGCCGGACGGGTTCGGCGCGGCGGCCCGACACCAGCAGCCCGAACCGGTCGTCGAGCCCGGCGGCGAGCTGCCGCACGCCCATCGCGCGGACCCGGGTCGCGGCCAGTTCGAGCGCGAGGGGCAGCCCGTCCAGGCGGC
>NZ_JBFAOF010001584.1:0-1028 GCF_040675125.1 Spirillospora sp. NPDC049652
GCGACCTGCCGCTCCGGGTCGCCGCCACCGGCGGCCCCGGCGACCTGGACCTGCCCGCCTACGACCCGTTCTTCCTGCTCGGCGCCGAACCCGGCGGCGCGCGCATGTGGAGCTGGGACGGCGCGGACTTCGCCGAACGCGACCTCGGCCCCGGCCTGCACATCGTCGTCAACAACGGCCTGAACGGCGAGGGCCACCGCGAGGGCGTCGTCGAGGACGCCTTCATGGCCGCGCGGCTGGCGCACCTGCGCCCGCTGCTCGCCGCCGCGCCCCGCCCCGAGCCGCGCCCGGGCGGCGACGCGCGCGACTGGGCGCCCTGGCTGGCGGAGCTGGAGGGCGGCGGGCTGGACCGCACCGACCAGCGCACCCTCCTCCCGCTGCACGAGTTCGAGCCCGGCCGCGTCTGGGGCACCACCTCGGTCAGCCTCGTCGCGCTCGGCCCCGACCTGGTCCGCTACGACTTCTCCGCCCGTCCCGGCGACCCGTCCTCCTGGACGACCGTCCTCTGACACCGCGCCGCGCGCCCCCCGGCACCACGCCGCTCGGCATCGCGCCGCGCGCTGCCCGGCACCGCGCTGCCCGGCACCACGCCGCCGCGCCGCCGCGCCCGGCACCCCCGGCGCGCCCGGCATCCCCGCCGCGCTCGCCGCCCTGCACACCGCCGCGCCCGCCGCCCGGCCCGCCGCCCGGCCTGCCGCCCGGCCCGCCGCCCGGCCTGCCGCCCGGCGCGGCGGCCGTGCCGCTCGGCGGCGCGCGCGACCTTTTTCGGGGGTCGCACGCCCCCGCGGATGACTCTGGGTGCTAGTTTCGCTACCTAGCGCGATCTTCGCCGGGCGTGCCGGGCGCCCCCGGCCGTGCGGGACGCGCCCAGACCACCACGCGGAGCGGGGGAGTTGCGGATGGCAGCACGACGACGGGGGACGGTGATCGCCGCGGGGCTCGGCGCGGCCGCGCTCGGGCTGGCCGGGTGCGGCGGCGGGGGCGGCGGCGGAGGCGGGACCGCCGGCGGGACGCTGAAGGTGGTCGGC
>NZ_JBFAOF010001585.1:0-1026 GCF_040675125.1 Spirillospora sp. NPDC049652
CCGGAGCCGCCGCTCGTCGCCGAGCCGGTAGACCGCCAGGAGCCGGTCGTCGGGGCTGGCGTCGCGGGCGATGCGCTGGCCGCTGTGGTGCGCGCCGTTGGCGACGTTCAGCTGGTGCGTCTCGACCTCGGTGGTCTCGCCGTCGATCTCGATCACGGCGCGGAACGGATCGTGCCGGGGGAGCAGCCTCGCGGCCGTCAGCGCGTACGCCGGACGGCCCAGCACCCGCTTCAGCTCGTGCGGGACGTGCCGGGCGACCTCCACCGACAGGCCCAGGCTGACCATGTTCGCGAACACGTGGCCGCCGGACGGGTCCTCGTCGTCCGCGGGCTCCTTGGCGGTGGTCTCCTCTCCTGGCGCGGTCTCCGCACCGTCGCCGTCGTCGTCCGTGGTGCCCTCGAACCAGCCCACGTCCACGTCGGCGACCTTGCCCGAGCCCAGGACCTCGACCGCTTTCGCCAGGTCCATGGGCAGTTCCAGGCTGCGGGCGAAGTTGTTGGTGGTGCCCAGGGGCAGGACGCCGAGGGCCACGTCCTGGTGGGCCAGGTGCCGGACGGCCTCGGCGACCGTCCCGTCGCCGCCGCCGACCACGACCAGGTCGGGGGCGTCCTCGAGCACGCGGCGGAACAGCGGGCGCAGTCCGGTCGGGTCGGTCACGGGGACGATCTCTGCGAACTCCATCCCGGCGCCGGCGAGCAGGGTCCGCGCCCGCTCGTGCAGGCGGCGGCCGCGCCGGGATCGGGCGTTGACGATCAGCACGGCGCGACCCGACCCGCTCCGGATCGCGGCTTCCAGCTCCTTCTTCGAACGCGGCAAAACAGCCCTTTCCGTGATTACCCTGCGTTATAAGGCTCTTGGTGCTGGGAATAAGTACCTCAAAGTAGATGGTTTTAAGCGGGACGGAACGATGCGACGGCATGGCCGGCTCCGGGCCGGACTGATCACCGGGGCGGCCCTCGCGGGAATCGCGGGGCTGGCGGTGACCTCCAGGCTGCTGTCGCCGCTGTCCATCGCCCCCGGCGGGCC
>NZ_JBFAOF010001586.1:0-1025 GCF_040675125.1 Spirillospora sp. NPDC049652
GCCCGAGGTGCGCAGGCCCGTCCGCCAGAGCCGGGCGAGGCCCGCGCCGACCAGGAGGGCGAGCCCCGGCAGCGAGAAGAACACGTAGCGGAAGATGAACACCGGCTCCCCGACGGCGGACCAGGAGAGCAGCACGACCGAGGGGAGCAGGAACCACGGCAGCGCCAGGGCCGTGAGTGAGACGGCGCTCTCCCGGCGCCACGCGATCAGCGCGCCGAGCAGCGCCAGCCCCAGCACGGGCACGGCCAGCCGGGCGTCCCCCGCGAAGAACTTCACCAGTCGCCAGAGCATCAGTCCGCCCGGCTTCGGCAGCCAGTCGATCTGCTTGTCCTGGCGGGACGCGGCCAGCGCGAACGGTGCGAGCGCCACGCCCGCCCCGGCGGCCGCGAGAAGCCAGCGGACCCAGATGCCGCGCCCGGCCCGGCTGAACGCGAGCGTCACCAGATGCGCCAGGACCAGCAGCAACGCCTCCAGGTTGAGCAGCCCGAGCAGGGCGACCGCGAGGGCATAGCCCGCGAACCAGGGCCAGCGGCGGCGCTTAGACGTGGCATCGTCCCCGCCTGCGCCGCCGGCAGCGCCCTCGTCTGCCCCGAGGCCCCTGACCAGCAGGTAGGAGGCGAGGACCGCGACCGCGCCGACCATCGCGTACGAGCGGGCCTCCTGCGCGTACCGCGTGACCGACACCATCGACGCGTACACCAACCCGGACGCGAGCCCGGCGGTCTTCCCGGCGCAGCGGCGGCCGAGGACGGTGACGCCGGCGGCCGCGAGCGCCGTCACCAGCGCGCTCGGCAGCCGCAGCGCGGTCTCGCCCGTGCCGAACACGTGCGCCCAGGGCCACAGCACCAGGTAGTAACCCGCGTGCACGAGGTCCATGTCCTGGAACACGCGCAGCAGGTCGGGCAGCGGACGGCGCATGGCGCTCACCGTCGCGGCCTCGTCCAGCCAGTAGGAGGGACGGCCGAGCTCGAAGAGCGAGATGACCAGCGCGACCGCGGCGGCGGTGAGCGGCAGCACGAAGCCCG
>NZ_JBFAOF010001587.1:0-1024 GCF_040675125.1 Spirillospora sp. NPDC049652
TCCGGACGCACCGGGCGGCCCCGCGACCCGTCCGCGAGCCGGGCGAGGGTCACGCCCTGCCCCTCGTGCGGGGCCGTCATCTGCAGGAACATCACGTCGGTGGCGTTGAAGCCGGGACCGCCGCGCGGCGCCGCCGGCGACACGGAGCCACCGGCCGCCCCGCATCGTCCGAGCAGGAGCAGCGCGCACGCGGCGGCCACGGCGAGGACGGCCCACCGCACGGTCACTCGGCCCGCCACAGCGCCGGAGCGTTCGGCGGTTCCCAGCCCGCTATCGCGGTGTGGCCCTGAAGGCAGGTGTAGGTCGCGCCGGCGTAGGTGACGCGGTCGCCGGTCGCGTAGGTCTTCCCGGCCGTCCAGGTGTCACCGGGCTGCTGCGTCGGCGGCGTGGTGGGCGGCGGGGTCGTGGGCGGCGTGGTGGGGGGCGTGGTCGGGGGTGGGGTGGGTGTCGTGGAGCCGCCGAAGTCCACGTCCGAGCAGGTGTAGAACGCCTCGTCGCTGCCGACGACCCGCTGCCAGATCGAGTAGAGCAGGTGGCGGCCGGTGCGCTGCGGCAGGTTCAGCGTCCAGCGCGTATAGGTGGACGGGTTCTGGTGGGTGAACGAGGACAGCGGGACGAGGTCGGCCCAGCGCAGCGGCTGCGTCGGGTCCCAGCCGTCGCGGGTGATGTAGAACGCGAAGTTGCTGTCCTGGTGCGGGGCGGTGGCGTAGTAGGTGACGGTGAGCGGCCCGGGCCGGACGGCCTTGGCGGGCCAGTCGGCGCGCTGGAGGTCCAGCCCGCGGTACTTGGCGCGGCCGGCGCTGCAGAGCTGGCCGTCCGGGATGATCTCCCGCGACCGTCCGCCCGCGTCCAGCCGGGACACCTCGTTCCAGTCGTAGAACGGCTGGGTGCCCGCGACCGCGACGGCGGCCTTGCACGCGTCGGACTTGGGGTTCTCCGGGCCCTCCTGCTCGCACGCGAACACGCGGCTGGGCGGGTCGGACATCGTGCCGTGCGCGGATGCGGTCCCGGCGGGCGCGGCCAG
>NZ_JBFAOF010001588.1:0-1015 GCF_040675125.1 Spirillospora sp. NPDC049652
GGTCGGGTCGGTCCGGGTGTTGGGGCCGCGCATGCACGCCACCCGCTGCCGTCCCCGGGCGACGAGGGTCTCGCCGCCGCCCGGGTCCAGCCGGACGTAGTCGAACCCGAACTCCAGCTGGGTCTGCGCCAGCTCGACCAGCCGCATCCGCACCGACAGCTCGTCGAACGCGGTGATCTCGGCGAAGAACTCGCAGTCCACCTTGAGGGTGAACAGCTTGAGGTCGCCGTACAGCTCGGCGAGCACGTCCGGGGCGAGGTCCTTGAGGAACATCTCCCGGCAGCGGCCCTGCCAGCGCAGGTAGTTGACGTAGTAGACGTTGCCGACGAGGTTGGTCTCCTCGAAGCCGACCGTGTGCCGGTACTCGAAGTAGTCGCTCATGGGGTTACGACCGTCCTTCTCCGGTCAGGACTGCGAACACGACCGGTCCGGGACCGTCCCGCAGGGTCGTGGCGAACGTGGCGACCCGCGAGCCGCCGGAGGCGAGCACCGCCCAGCCCGGCCGGGGCCGCCCGGCGGCGGTCAGCGGCGCGTCGTCGGGCAGGCCCGCCTTGCGCAGGCACTCGGCGGCGGTCCACACCCGGGTCGCCGCCAGGCCGGGGTCCTCGCCGAGCTCGCGGGCGAGCAGCCCGGCGAGCCCGTGGTGCCGCCCGAGCAGGCCGGCCCAGTCCTGCTCGGACCGGTCCGCGACCGCCTCGACGTCGCAGCTCACCGGGGTGCCGGACGCGACGCACAGGGTGACCCCGGCGCCGTGCGCGGCCGACAGCGCTGCGGCGGCGTCCGTCTCGGGCCGTCCGTCCGCGCGGTACCGCACGGTGACGGGACGGCCGAGGGCGCGCGCGGCCGCGAGCGCCGTCCGCGCCCGCCGCTCCTCCACGCCCCCGCCCGAGCCGTCCTGCGGCCCCGGGCCGGCGGGGGTGCCCGCGGGGTGGGGGGCGGGCCGGGGCTCCGGGGAACGGAAATGCCCAAGAGAGAAATAAACAAAAAAAAACAAAAAACGAGTTATACGGTTATG
>NZ_JBFAOF010001589.1:0-1011 GCF_040675125.1 Spirillospora sp. NPDC049652
GCTGCCCGCAGGCGGTGGTGAGGCCGTCCCGCTGACCGAGCGGGAGGCGGGCGCGGGCGCCCCGGTCTGGAGCCCGGACGGCACCCGCATCGCGTTCGCCGCCCCAGCCGGCAAGCCGGACCCCGCGGCGCCCGTCGTGCTCGACCGGCTCGACTACAAGGCCGATGGCAGCGGTGTGGTCGGGAACGTTCCGACGGCGCTGTTCGTGGTCGAGGTCGCGACCGGCGAGACCATGCAAATCACCACCAATGAGACGGATGCCGTCCAGCACGCCGGGCCACCCGCCTGGTCACCGGACGGCAGTCGGATCGCGTTCCCGGCCTCGATCGGCGACCGCTCCGACCTGACCGGCACCCTGGCCGCGTGCGTGGTCGGCGCGGACGGCACCGGCCTGCGCGTCGCCGGAAACGCCGAGGGCCTGACCGCGACGGTCGAATGGTTTCCCGACGGTGAGTCTCTCCTGGTCACCGGGCGTGCCACCGCCGACACCGGGCATCTTCACCTGATGCGCCTGCCGCTCGACGGCTCTCCGGCCACCCTGCTCAGCGCCCCTCTCGACCGCAACGTCATGCCGGGCATGCCCGGCTATCCGGGCGCGCTGCCGCAGTTCACCGGCGGCGACGGCGGCGAACTCCTCTTCTGCGCCCGCGACCGCGGCGTCACCCGCCTGTACCGGCTCGACGGCGCCGGGATCACCGAGGTCGGCCTGCCCGCCGGGACCGGTGTCTCGGGGTGCTCGGTCGCCGCGAAGGCGGGCCGGGCCGCGCTGCTGGTCGCCGACGCGTCCCGCTTCGCCGAGATCGAACTGCTCGACCTCGGCACCGGCGAGACCACGCCCCTGACCCGGCACACCGCCGAGTCCCTGCCCGACGTGGCGCTGCCGGAGGCCACCGAGCGGGAGTTCACGATCTCCGACGGCACGCGCGTCCACGGGTTCCTGCTCCGCGACCCGGACGCGCCTTCCGGCGGCCCCCTGCTGGTGGACGTGCACGGCGGCCCGCACAACGCGTG
>NZ_JBFAOF010001590.1:0-1011 GCF_040675125.1 Spirillospora sp. NPDC049652
CCGCCGCCCAGGCGGGAGAGCACCGCCGCCAACGCGGCCTGCACCACCATGAACATCGTCACGCCGTGCCGCTGCGCCAGCTCCACCAGACCGGCGTGGGCGGTCGAGTTCAGGCTGACGGGCACGGATCGGCCCTGGAAGGTCCGCTCGGTCGGGCGGGGGCGGTCCGTCGGCAGGGGAAGTTCCTCGGGGAGGTCCTGGAGGGTCCGCCGCCAGTAGTCCAGCTGTTCGGAGATCAGGCTGTCGGGGTCGTCGAGGTCTCCGAGGACGTCCCGCTGCCACAGCGCGTAGTCCGGGTACTGCACGGGCAGCGGCGCCCATTCCGGGGCCGTCCCCGACCGGCGCGCCGCGTACGCCGCGCTCAGGTCACGTGTCAGCACGCCCATCGACCAGCCGTCCGCCGCGATGTGGTGCACGACCATGACCAGCACGTGCTCGGTCGGCGAGAGCCGCAGCAGCCGGACGCGCCACGGAAGCTCGTGCTCGACGTCGAAGCCGCGGCCCATCTCCGCCGCGAGGGCGGCGGGCAGGTCCGGGCGGGCGATGTCGTCGACGGGCAGCGGGGGGCTGGCTGCCGGGCCTACCAGGACGCGCTGGTACGGGGTGCCGTCCGCTTCGGGGAAGACGGTGCGGAGGCTCTCGTGCCGGTCGGCCACATCACCCAGGGCCGTCCGCAGCAGCGCCACGTCCAGGTCGCCGGACAGCCGGAGCGCCATCGGCATCGTGTACGCGGCGCCGGCGCCCGCCTCCTCCAGGCGGTTGAGGAACCACATCCGCTGCTGGGAGTAGGACAGCGGCACCCGCTCGGGGCGTTCCCGGGGCGCGAGGGCCGTCCGGACTCCCCCGCGCCGTCCGTCCGCGAGCGCCGCGACGGCCTCGGGCGTCGGCTCGGCGAACAGCTCCCGGACCGACACCTCGGTGTCGAGGACCGCGCGGACGCGGGCGATCAGCCGCATGGCCAGCAGCGAGTCACCGCCGGCGGCGAAGAACGAGTCGTCCGCGCCGACCCTG
>NZ_JBFAOF010001591.1:0-1010 GCF_040675125.1 Spirillospora sp. NPDC049652
GGCGGCTCCGTCCCGCGCGTGCCGGGGCGCGCGTAGGAGGGGACGCGGTGCTCGGGACGCGCGGCGCCGATCACTACGCTGGCCCCGTGGCTGACATGACGCGAGAAACGCTGCGACACGACCTGCCCGAGGCCCTGCGCCGGGACGTCCGGCTGCTCGGCGCCATGCTGGGCGACGGACTCGTCGAGTACGGCGGCCCCGACCTGCTCTCCGACGTGGAACGGCTCCGGCACGCGGTGATCGCGGCGCGGCGCGGCGAGGGGAGCGCGGACGAGCCCGCCGCGATCGTGGACGGCTGGTCGCTGGAGCGCGCCGGGCAGGTCGCCCGCGCGTTCACCGTGTACTTCCACCTGACCAACCTCGCCGAGGAGCACCACCGGATCCGGACGCTGCGCGAGCGGGACGCCCGGGGCCGCACGGTGTCCGGCTCGGTGGCGGCGGCGGTCGAGGCCGTCCGGGCCGAGTCGGGCGAGCAGCGGCTCGCGGCGATGGTGGACGGCCTGGAGTTCCGCCCGGTGTTCACCGCGCACCCGACCGAGGCGCGCCGCCGCGCGGTCGTCACGGCCATCCAGCGCATCAGCGACCTGCTGTTCGCGCTGAACGACGCGCCCGAGGACGGCGAGGAGCACGCCGAGACCGAGCGGCGGCTGCGCGAGGAGATCGACCTGCTCTGGCGCACCGCGCTGCGCCGGCACACCCAGATGGACCCGCTGGACGAGGTCCGCACCGCGATGGCCGCGTTCGACGAGACGATCTTCCGGGTCGTCCCGCGGGTGTACCGGACGCTGGACGCCGCGCTGGACGACGGGCGCACCGGGACGCGCCCGCCGCGGGTCCGGCCGTTCCTGCGGTTCGGGTCCTGGATCGGCGGCGACCGGGACGGCAACCCGTACGTGACCGCGCAGGTCACCCGGGAGGCCGTGATGATCCAGGCGGGCCACGTGCTGCGCGCGCTCGCCACCATGGCGACCCGGATCGGCCGCGAGCTGACCGTCAGCGAGGCGACCACG
>NZ_JBFAOF010001592.1:0-1007 GCF_040675125.1 Spirillospora sp. NPDC049652
GGCGGACGTGGACGCCGACGGGCTGCGCGGGCGGTTCGCCGAGCTCGGCACCGGGCTCGGGCTCGACTGGCGGCTGTACGACACCGCCGAGCGCCCCCGCGTGCTGATCATGGTGTCGCGGTTCGGGCACTGCCTGAACGACCTGCTGTACCGGCAGCGGTCCGGGATGCTGGACGTGGACATCGTCGCCGTCGCGTCCAACCACCCGGACATGCGGCCGCTCACCCAGTCGTACGGGATCGACTACCACCACCTGCCGGTGGAGCGCGGCGGCAAGGCGGCGCAGGAGGAGGAGATCCTGACGCTGGTCGCCCACTACCGCGCCGACCTGGTCGTCCTCGCCCGCTACATGCAGATCCTCTCCGACGGCTTCTGCGCCAAGCTGCCCGGCCGGATCATCAACATCCACCACTCGTTCCTGCCGAGCTTCAAGGGCGCCAAGCCCTACCACCAGGCGCACGCGCGCGGGGTGAAGCTGATCGGCGCGACCGCGCACTACGTGACGCCCGCCCTGGACGAGGGGCCGATCATCGAGCAGGAGGTCGCGCGCGTCGACCACGCGCACAGCGCCGCCGAGCTGGTCGCCGTGGGCCGCGACGTCGAATGCCTGGCGCTCGCCCGCGCCGTCCGCTGGCACGCCGAGCACCGCATCCTGCTCAACGGCGACCGCACCGTCGTCTTCCGCTGACCCGGGCCGCCTCCCCGTCCCACCGGCGTTGACCTGCGGATTCCTGCTCGCGAGGCGGAGCCCGGCTCGGGTGTTCGCGGCATGGCGGGTTTCACTGCGTGTGCCTTTTGCCTCACCATGGGTAAGCGGCATTCCGGCCGGTCCCGGTCGCGGCGCCGCGTGGGGGTGTGATGGGCGAGACGCTGGTGGACGACCTCATCGAGGAGGCGCAGGCCAGGCAGCAGGCCCGCCGGACCGCGCTGGCCGAGTTCCGGTCGCGGCGGACGGCGCTGCTCGCCGGGACGGGCCTGGCGCTGGTCGCGGTCGGCGGCTGCGCGGC
>NZ_JBFAOF010001593.1:0-1007 GCF_040675125.1 Spirillospora sp. NPDC049652
CCGCGCGGAGCGCCGCGCTCCGCCAGGCGAGCGCGGACAGCTCGGCGTCCACGGCGGCCCGTTCGCGGGCGATCGCCTCGCCGAGGTCGTCGTCCCCCGCGAGGACGGCCCGGATCGCCGGCAGCCCCATCCCCAGCGACCGCAGCCGCCGGACGGTCCGCAGCCGCTCGACGGCCTCCGGGCCGAACCGCCGGTGCCCGCCGCCGCTCCGCACCGGCGACAGCAGCCCCTCGTCGCAGTAGAAGCGGATCGTCCGCACCGAGACGCCGGTCCGCCGCGACAGCTCCCCGATGCCCAGCGACCCGACCGACGGTGTGACCTCGGTCACAGACACTTGAACCTCCAGCCGACTGGAGTTCCTACGGTACGGGCATGGCTTCCGTCAGGGCAGAAAGGGCGACCATGGACACACCACCTCGCGACAGGCTCGCCGGAGAGCTGCGGCACCACGCCACCGCGTTCGGCTGGAAGGCGAGCGGCGGCGATCCGGGCGCGACCGTGCCGACCTGTCCGGACTGGACGCTGCGCCAGCTCGTCGAGCACATCGGCACGGCGCTGCCCGGAGTGGCCGAGACGATCGAGAAGCGCGCCCGCGAGCCGCTCCACCGCCCCGTGCCGGACGGCATGGGCCCAGGCGATTGGGAGGCGTGGCTGAGCGACGGCGCCGAACGGCTCGTCGCCGCCGTCGAGAACGCGGACGAACCGGTCTGGAGCCCGTTCGGGGAGGACGTCCCCGCCGACTTCTGGCTGCGCCGGCTGCTGCACGACACGACCGTCCACCACGCGGACGCGGCGATCACCGTCGGCGCGGACTGGTCGCTCAACCCCGACCTCGCGGCCGACGGCATCGCCGAGGGCCTGGACCTGGTGGCGTCGCCGGTCGTCGCGGAGCTCAACCCGAGGATCGCGCGGTTGCGCGGGGACGGCGAGACCCTGATGTGGCGGCCCGCCGAGACCGACCTGCCCGCGTGGCTGGTCACCCGGACCCCGGCCGGGCCCCGGGTGCG
>NZ_JBFAOF010001594.1:0-1003 GCF_040675125.1 Spirillospora sp. NPDC049652
GGCAAGCCGCTGTGCGACCCGGACAAGCCGCCGAACGGCGCCGGCAACCCGCAGCCGGGCTGGTGGTGCGAGAAGCACCGGACCAACCCGGACTGCAACCAGGAGCCGCCCGGCCCGGGTGGGCCCAACGGGCTCCAGCCGCAGTACGCGGGTACGCCGCCGCGCAAGCTGGAGTGAGCGGAAGAGCGCACTGACAGGCCGTCGCGGGGCCGCCGTCCACATCTGGGCGGCGGCCCCGCGCCGTTTCCCGATGCCCCGCGCGGTCCCGTCGTCCCCGTGAACGGCGAAGCGCGCCCTCCCGACCGGGAGCGGCGCGCTTCTCATGTCCGCGGCTTCGCGGGTCAGCGGTTCAGCGGGTCATTGGAAGATCGTGCGCCAGGGGGTGCAGCGGCTGTAGGAGATCTGCGGATAGTTGCCGTTCATGACGATGTTGCTCGCCAGGCAGGTGCGGACGCGGAACATCCCGGTGCACTTGGAGCCGAAGCTCGACGTGTGGGTCTGGCCGGGCTTGGCGTACTCGACGCCGTAGTCGCACATCGGGCCGCCGTCGGAGTGCTGGTGCTCGAACACGGCCCAGCCCTTGGACGCGGACATGCGCAGCACGAGCGTCCCGACGAAACGGCCGCCCTTGGTGTCCCAGCCGCCGGACGCGCTGATGCCGGGTGCCGCGGACGGCGCGGACCAGCCGCCGGTGGTCTTCGGCGTCTTCGTGGCGGACGGGGAGGCGGACTTGCTGGGCGTCCTGCTGGGCGTCCTGCTCGGCTTGCCGCTCTTCTCGGCCGTCGTCGGCGCGGAGGACGGCTTGGCGGACGCCGGTGCCGAGCCCCGGGCCGACGTGGACGGGGTTGCCGTACCGATTCCGGCGACGGGCGCTGAGGGCTTGTCGTCCGGCCAGAAGGCGAAGGCGGCCGCCCCGGCGACGAGCAGCCCGGCCGCGACTCCCGCGGCGAGATCGGAATAGCGTCGTGGAGGGAATGTGTGTAGTGTGATATGTGTAGTTCTA
>NZ_JBFAOF010001595.1:0-1002 GCF_040675125.1 Spirillospora sp. NPDC049652
CGGGCACAGCGCCCACGGACGGCCGAGGAACAGGTCGTCGCGGGCCGCCGACGGGCCGGAGCGCTCGCGTCCGGCCAGCGGATGCCCGGGGACGTAGGACGCCAGGTCGCAGCCCACCTCGGCGGCCTGCGCGAGCGGCAGCGCCTTCACGCTCGCGACGTCGGTGTAGACGGCGGCCAGGTCGCGCTTCTGCGCGTCCAGCAGCGTCACGGCGACCGCGGCGGGCGGGACGGCGATCACGGCCAGGTCGGCGGGCCCGTCCAGGCCCCCGTCCGGCAGCGGCTCGCCCGCGCCGATCTCCGCCGCCACGGCCAGCGCGGCGGCGTCGCGGTCGGACAGGTAGACCTCCGAGCCCCGCCCGCGCAGGGCCAGCGCGATCGACGTGCCGATCAGGCCGGTGCCGATGACGACCACGCGGCCGGGGCCGCGTTCGCCGGTTCCGGAACGCTCGGGGACTGGGGTCTCTGCCACCGATCCAGCCTACTGGGCCGCGGCGGCCGGAACGTCCCACTCCGCCCAGGCCACGCCGGGTGCCTCAGCCCCCGGCCGCGGCCGCCCCGCCCCGCGCGCCGCTACTGGGCGATGTCGAGGCGGAGGGCCGTCGCCCCGCGGAGGTACACGTGCTGCACCTCCGACCGGGGACGGTCGGTCTCGATGTGCGCCATCAGCCGGATCACCCGGGGCAGCCCGTGCGGGACGGCGATCTCGCTCGCGCACATCAGCGGGACCTCCTGGAAGCCCAGCTTGCGCGCGGCGAGCGCGGGGAACTCGGCCGTCAGGTCGGGCGTCGCGGTGAACAGCACGCTGATCACGTCGTCGGTGCGGAGCGCGTTGCGCTCCATCACCGCCGTGACCAGCTCGGTGGTCGCGGCCAGGATCTCGTCCCGGTCGTCGGCCTCCACCTGGGTCGCGCCCCGGACCGCCCTCACCGCCACGGGTTCCTCCCGTCCTCGCCGTTGCTTCCAGCCCTGGTCATACCCGCCGCACCGGCGCGGGGCCCAG
>NZ_JBFAOF010001596.1:0-1002 GCF_040675125.1 Spirillospora sp. NPDC049652
CACCGGCCGTCCCCGCCGCCGCGCCCGCTCCGGCGGCGCCCCCTCCCGCTCCGGCCGTGGCGGCTCCGGCCGCGCTCGCGCTCGCGCTGAGCGCGGCGAGGGGGAACAGCGAGGCGAGCGCCATGGCGATGCCCGCGAGCAGGTGCGCGCCGCGCGACTCCCAGTCGGGTCCGTAGGCGGCGCGCGCGAGATCCTCCAGTTCGCGGACGAAAGCGGCGGCCCCGGGCGGACGCGCCGCCGCGCTCTTCGCCATGCCCCGCGCGATCAGCGGACGCAGCGGTTCCGGGACGTCCTCGACGGGGACCGGGCCGGTCAGGTGCCCGGCGCGCGGCGCGTCCGCGAACGGCCTGCGCCCCGACACGGTCTCGACGAACACGCAGGTGGCGGCGTAGACGTCCGCGGCGGGACCGGCGGGCTCGCCGAGCCATTGCTCCGGGGCCATGTAGGCGGGCGTCCCGGAGGCGGACGCAGCCCCCGCGAGGGTCGCCACGCCGAAGTCGATGAGCTTGGACCGGCCGTCCGCCGGGACGATCACGTTGGACGGCTTGTAGTCGCGGTGCACCACGCCCGCCGTGTGCGCGGCGGAGAGCCCGAGCAGCGACCCCTTGAGGACGGCCAGCGCCGCCTCCGGCGCGAGCGACCCGTACCGGGCCAGGACCTCCCGGAACGAGACGCCGTCCACGGCCTCCATGACCAGCGCGAGCCCGCGTTCGTTCTCCACGAGCTGGTACAGCCGCGCGACGTGCGGGTCGCGGACCCGCCCGAGCAGGACCGCCTCCTCCCGGAACCGGTCCCGCGCGGCGGACCCCGCGCCGCCGAGCAGGTACTTCACCGCGACCAGGCGGCCGGACGCCGCGTGCCTGGCCAAGACCACCCGGCCCTGACCGCCGCGCCCCAGTTCCCGGATCTCCTCGAAACCGTCGATGCGCCACTCCACGCCCTATAGACGCGTCGCCTCCGCCTCCGGTTGCGCCCCGGCCGCCCGTCCCGCGCCCGCGCTCG